>DATGKJ010000315.1:0-15389 GCA_035294685.1 Terriglobia bacterium
CCCGCGGCAAATAGATGCTCCCGGAGTGGGTCGTCACTCCACAAAATTGACGGCTTCTCCGGGAGTTTTCATTTGTACCTGCTGTTTTTCATTAACTTACCCTCCTTGGATTGTTCCCGCCGGTTAATGTACGCTACAGTCTTATTGAGAGACGTTAGGGGCCTTTTGACTGTCAAAGCGAAACTTTGAGAGATTCATATATTGAAACGAAAAATTTTACCAGCCTTCATTTTGCTTGCCTTTTTTCCCAACCTGCTTTCCGCACAAGAACTCGCCCGCGAAGCCTTGGCCTGCTTCCCAAGCGATACTCAGCAAATCGCCTATGCAAATCTTGCTCAATTGCGCACTTTGCCGAATTACCATCAATTGCGTCGCACGCTTTTTAGCTTGCAGATGCAAAACTTTGAGGAGTTTCTTCGTTCGCTGGGGACTGATCCTGAGAGAGACGTGGATGAAATTATCGTAGGCTGGCGTGGTCCCGTCAACGATCTTTCTGCGCTCTTTGGGATCGCTCAAGGCCAGTTTCGTCCCGACCAGGCGCAAAATTACATTGCGCGGGAAAAATTGCCGTCGCACCAGTATGAAGGGTTCACGTTGGATGCGTTCGGATCCGGCCTGGGTCGCAACGATCTCTTCTTCACTTTTCTAAGTTCGAACTTGGCCGCGTTTGGCCGTTTAAGCGATCTTGAAGCGCTGGTGGATGGGTATCTTGGCAACCGCGTGGTGTTGAACTCCAATTCTCAATTTGTGAACTGGGAAGCTGAATTGGAGGGATCAGGTCCGCAATGGGGCATCACAACGGGCAGAGCGGCAGCCAACATGGCAGTCCCTCTGCTCCTGGGCGACTCCGATCAGAAGGTCGATTTAAGCAGCCTTCTCAGTCCGATTCGGGCGGTGCTCTACCAGGTCCATTGGGATACGGATTTCTCAACCCAAATCGCTGTCATCTGTCAGGATGCCCAAAGCGCCGGAACCCTGGCGCAACTCCTTAACCTCTGGCGTGAGACCGTTTCCAAGACCAATTCCAAGCCAGCGGACGTCACGCAGTTCATCCAGGGGTTGGAGATTCATACGGATGGAAATCGCATTGAACTTGAGGGCTCAGGCCCGCCAGATATCCTGAGCCGCATCCTTCACGGAACGGGCCCCTGATGACGATGTAAAATCCCCGCTACGTCTCTTCAACCAGCCGTCTATAGTCGGTCGGATCATCAATATCCCACAACACGCCCGGATCATTGACCTCAAGCTCGTAACCCTGATCACGATATTGGCGCAGCACGGTATTTGCGCCTTCTACAGGTTTTAGCTTCAACAGCGGTTGAAACAATGCGCGACCGATCAGCACCGGATGTCCCCGGCGGCCTTGAAACCTGGGCACGACTACTGGTGCTCGTGATTCCTGATAGGCTTGGCAAACCTGTTGGATCAGTTCACTTTTTATCGCGGGATGATCGACCAGGCAGAGCAGTATCGCCTCAATTTCCCGCGCCAGCAGAGCGCGAAGACCTGCCTGAAGCGATGAAGTTTGCCCCTGCCGATAGGAGTGGTTGACAATTACCTCCACGCCGCTAAGATTCACCTGCTGACGGATTTCTTCCGCATGGTGGCCAAGCACCACCGCAAGTTGCCCGATTCCCGCACTGTGAAGAGTGTGCAGGATATTTTCCAGAAACGTGCGACCGCGATATTCAAGCAGCGCCTTGTCCTGGCCCATGCGGGAGGATTCTCCGGCCGCCAGTACAAGTCCGGCAATCGCGCCCTGGCTCATAAGGCTTGCTGCGCTTTGGCGTGAAAAGCGAGGGAGGCAATGGAAGGCAGGGCATTCCGGCGGACGGCGATCATTTCCGCCACAATGGATACGGCAATTTCTTCAGGGGTCAGAGAGCCAATATCCAGACCGACGGGCGAGTGGACGCGCGCGAGTTCCTCCGGCGTCAGCCCTTCTTGTTCGAGCGCCTTTTGGAATTCAATCAGCTTGCGCTTGCTTCCGACCATGCCGATGTATCGCGCGGAGGTTTTAAGCGCCCAGCGGAGGCAGGTGAGATCTCCTTTATGCCCGCGTGTTGCAATGATCAGATAGGAGAATTCATTAGGCTGAAGCTTCGGGAAAATCTCCTCCCACGGACCGGAGTGAGTCTCGGTGGCTGTGGGAAAGCGTTGCTTGTTGGCGAAAGCTTCCCGGTCGTCGCAGACAATCACATCAAATCCGGCAATCTCGGCAATTTTGTAGACCGACCGCGAAACGTGACCGCCGCCAAAAAGGTAAAGCGTGGGCGTTGCGAGAATCGGCTCAACAAAGATATCGAGCGACCCGCCACAGACCAAACCTTCGTCATAGTCCGGATGATTGTTCAGGTTGAAGTGCAGGCGCCGCGGTTTTTCTTCGCGCATCACGTCCTGTGCCACGGCCCAGACTTCCGCTTCGACGCACCCTCCGCCCACCGTGCCTACAATGGAGCCGTCATCTCGCACCAGAATTTTGGAGGTTTCATAACTTGGCACTGAGCCTTGCACCTGGATGATGGTGGCCAACGCCCCGCGCCGCCCAGCCTTGCGCAGTTTCGCAATTTCCTCGTAAACGTCCATGGTCTCTTCTCAAATATTGAGGTTAAGCGTCGCGTTTGAGGATGTCAAACCTCAAGCAGGTTGCTGAAAAACTCTCGCAGCCTGTCGTCCCGAGGAGCCATAGGCGACGAGGAATCTCGCACGTCCTTTATTGCAGAGCGAGATTTCTCGCGGAGTTTATCCTGAGTGTCCGCCCGCCGGTTGGCGGGTCCATAGCGCCAGAAACTTCTGTTTGCCTCTACGCAGAATCAACAACTTACGTGAAGTTTCCGGAGAGCGAAATACGGGGATTCTTCGCTACGCTCAGAATGACAAGCGAAGGGCTCGGAATGATAATGGCCAGAACTGTTTTTCAGCAACCTGTTGCGGGAAGGATCAAAATACGCCTCACTTTCGCTCCGGGTTGAAATGGCAATTACCCGTGATTCTCTATCTTGTGGCAGCGAATCTCTCGGTCGAAATATGGCACAAGACGAGCCGGGCCGTGCCAGCCATCCAAATCGATATTCTGGAGAATCTCGCGGGATTGACCGACAGCGCGCGCGTTCGCAGCGGTATTGGCCACAAGAACTTTCAGATGGTTCAGCCCAGGATGGACATGGTCTGTCACATCGAAAACATAGGGTGACCATGCTCGTGACCCTACCGAATGACCATTCACCCATGCCTCCGCCACCACTCCAACTCTTCCGCAATCCAGCAGAAGCCGTTCCGCAAGAAGCTGGTTGGGGACGGTTACATCTTTTTCATAGATCATTCGGCCAGAGAAATGTTCCAGCCCAGGTGTTTTCCACGTCCCTAAGGGCAGCGAGGCCGAAACTGTGGAAAAAGCAAAGGGCGATTGAAGAATTTCCTTCGCGGAAACCCGAAGTGTCACCGCCTGTGTTCCTCTCGGCAACGGAATTTCGGAAGTTGCACCCACCGACTTGTCATCGACGAACGCCAGCCAGGAATGCTTCATCGCTGGCACTCTCAATGCGCCGGCGACGGCGGGAACAGGAAATCGCAACCAGCGGTATCCACCCCGGATGTTCCGCTCTGGCTGGTCAAACGACCGGCAGGAAGCCAGAAGTCCTTCCACCGGAGCGCCGTCAGCCTGCTCGATGCGGCAGGTGAAATGTGGCGCAGCAGGATTTTCAGAATTATGGAGGAACTTCAAAAGAAGGCTATTCCAGCCAGCTTGCAAATGGATGGGAATGCGCGTGGCGAAGCCATCCGTCAGTTCGTTATAAAGCGGGCGCAGCCAGCGGGAATAAACCTGGCTTCCATTGAGAAAAACCGCCCGGGGATTCGGAGTGGCCAGGATGAGAACAGCTTCGGAGCTTTCGGGGCTGTAAACATTCGTCTGAGCGTAGACGGTTCCTTCGGGCGGCGAGAGCCGCAGAGGTTCTCCATAGTTAACGATAAAACTCTGGTCGCCGTAAGGCCCACCGCTGATTACCAATGTGCCCAGGTTCCAGCCGCCAGGCTCGGCGCCCGCATGATAGTCAGCGGCGTTCAACCGCAGCCAGCGAAGCTCTCGTCTTCCCGCGCCCTGATAGACGGCTGCGTAGTCTGCGCTCCCCTCCGGCGGATAATGCTCCTCCAACCCGCGATCTTCCGGATTGGGAAAGGGGCCGATCACGTTCCATTCGCGGATAGAACAGTTCATGGGCGAGAGCCATAAAGGGTTCCATTCAAGGCGGCCCTTTGGATTCAGATACCAGCGCTCGCGCATGCCGCGATCAGCAGGATCATCGAGAGCCTGTGCATAAGGCAGGGTTATGGAATTGCCCTCAACCGTTACTTCCCATTCTCCTGTAATTTCAAGCGGCTCCAAACCGTGAGGTGTGTATTCACCCCGATAGGATTGTGCCCCGTTGCTTAGAACAACGAAACCAGGCTTTTTCTCGACAATCCCTTTCGCGTGAATCGTAACCTCTTCGCGGGTTGTGTTGATAACATAGAAGTCATCCAGATTGGTGGATTCAAGCGCCAGAGGCTGGGTGGGCCCGGAAGGATCGAAGACGATATAGGCTGCATCCCAAGGCCCCAGGGACAGACGAACCTGCGTGCGCTGGCCGTGGGTCTGATAAAAAAGCGAAGAGCGCCGCGCGGTGTGCGCATCCCAGCGTTCAGGGCGGCCCGTAGCCTGGAATGACAACAAGTTCGTGCGCGGCTCAGGTGTGTCATTCACCACCCAATAGAGATGAATCCCTTGCTTGATCTTATGCAGCGCGTAGAGGCGATCCGTAGGGCCTTCTACGACATCAATATCAGGATCGGTTATCGTCTGCTTCAGAAGCCCTATTAAATCCATCACCGATCCTGGTACAAAATAGGCGTGGCCTCCGCTGGAATTTTGCTTCAGCCGGAACGCTTCCAGAGTTGGACGATGATCGAAAGTCTCACCCCAGATTTGCTTGAGAGCTTGATCGTCGCGGCCAAATTCGGTCGAAATCGCAGGCAGGCGCCGGAACGCAATCACGGTCCCGCCTGCCTGACAGAAATCGCGAATGCGCTCGGCTGAAGTTCGACGAATGGTGGACATAGGCGGCAGAATTACAATCTGGAAGCTCGAGTCCGCGATGCGCAAGCGATGATCTTCCAGCGTGCTCCGGCCGAGATAATGGTCGTCCGCCACTTTGTAATCGAGGCGGGCTTCGCTCAGCCGCAGCTTAAGCTCTGCATATTGTTGATTGGTTTCCGTAGCCTCATCGCTCCAGGATGCGTTATTGAGGATATCGCCGATCTCTTCGTTGCGAAACGCCGGAGCGGATTGTCCCCAGATGGAAACTTGTGGATAGAAAAGAAGGATGTCAGCCACATGATGACTTTCGCGGTTGATGAAGCTGATGCGCCGCATCTGGTCGGCGTAGGCTTGAAACCACGGCAGATAAGGCTGGCTGCGGAACCAGTCGGGAGGGAAGTTGACGCGGGACAGATCATAATCGAAAGCGTGGGGAATGAATTCACCGATGTTCCATGCGCCGAGGCAGTTTGATACTCGCTTCATGCCTTCCGGGCTGAGATATGAGTTGGTTCCCTGAACGCCCTGATTCTCGCACACCACATGTCGGCCTTCAAAATCGGCCACGGAAGCCACTTCCTTCAGCCATACGGACTGCCGGCCCCATTCAAGCAGCGTGTCGCAGCCGGGATTGCTCATCGAGCGCAGAATGCGGAAAAAATCTCCCTGCTCGGAAGGTCCGAAAAATAAGGACTCTTCCCAAACGTGGCCGGAATGCTCGATCTTGTGCTGATGACACCAGTCGGTGACCTGTTTGAAAAAATTATCGGAGTAGAGTTCACTGACTGTATCGAGCAGATCGCAACGAACTTTTTCGGTTTTGGGGCCAATGTCATACGTGAGAGCGGGCAGATAAGGTTCAAGCGAATATCCCGCCTTGCGGCGGAAGGTTTCAAGCAGGCGGGGCGTCCAGGGCAGTTTGGCTCCATAATCCCCTTCATGGTCCGCAAAAGTGGCCGGCATAGCGTTGCCAAAGTATTCTCCGTAACGGCGGTAGAACTCTTCATAGTAGATCTCGATATACTTGGCGATAGCTTCGCGGCTCATCAAATCGACGTGGCCATGATCAGGCTGCCCCATGGCGCGCTCGACGCCGTAAGTGAACACCACCCATTCGCCTTCAGGCGCATTCCATTCCAGTTCTTTAGCTCCCGGCTCGAAGGGCAGGGCCTTCAGACTATCGCCATCGAGCGCTTTCCAGCCTGTTCGCCGCGCGACCACGGCTGCGGCTGGCTGGGAAGGCAGTGGAATGCGGATTGATCGTGGACCCTGGATGACGGTCTCAGTCGGGCGCAGGCGGTGCATATGGAAATCCGGATTAGCCGCCACAACGCGGCTTTTGTTGATCCCCTGCAGCCAGTAATCCCGCGCCTCGCCGCTTGGCCACTCGAATTCATCCACCATGCAGAGCGAAAAACCGTAATCTCGCGCCGCCTTGAGAGCCTCGCCCACCGCTTCCCACCAGGCTTCCGAGAGATAAGGCGTCTGGAGTCCGTCGCGGTTATGGGCATAGGCCCCGTAAACGCCGTGGTCTACCATCTGCTTGATCTGCCGACGCAGTTCTGCGCCTTCCAGTTCGCCATTCCAGAACCAGAAAGGACGGATGCTGTAACGCCGATCAGGGTTCCTGAATTGGTCGTAGAGCGCCTCGAAACCGCTCGTCGAATTCTCACCCTGCCCGCGCACAGGCCATGCCGGGCCTATGGCCAGCCCTCCGAATCCAACGGCGCTGATTCCAAGAAAACTACGGCGTGTGATCTTATTCACATGGATCTCCCATTATCTGGCGTCTTTGGGGGAAGCAAGGGTTAACCTTCTGCCAGTTTTGAAAGCGCAGGACTCGCATTACAGCCCCGAGGATGGTCTGGCAAGGCCGCGGCGCTTAAAACCGCGAACGCTGCGCGACATAGCCGCCCTTACCCGCCACCGCTTCGGGGTTCTCTTTTCCGGCAGGAAGAGGGATCAGCCGTGAGAGTTAACGTGTATTGCGGCCTTGGCTTTGTGGTCGCGGCTCGCAGAGAAATCAGAAACCGCAGGCTTCAAAGGCGGAGGTCTGCGTTGCATCCTCTGCTTCATCGCGTAAACCTTGGGTGCAACAAGCAACGTCTCTGCAAACTTGCAGGCTCAGCTTGCCACGCCGAGCCTTTCTTTGGTCTCCTCCTGAAGCTGATAAAGCGACCTGAAGTTTTCGGGCATCGCCGGGATCATCGGCGGAGGGCCCGCAAGCCGGGCATAAAGCGAGGGCGTGCCACGGACCTGGTAAGCGTGTTTCTCATCGTTGGTTACGCGGGGGCCATAGTAGATGGGGAAAGCGTCGGCAGCGCGATATTCAAAGATGAGCGTTCGCCGTGGATGTGTTGACCGATTGGGCAGGGAACTGTGCGGGGTGAGGCAATGCATGAAGATGACGCTTCCGGCGGGGGCTTCCAGGGGGATCGGCTCGCCGTACTTGTGGACATCTTCCGTGAGCATGCCGGCGAAAACGCCCTCGGGAGTTTGCGCCGGAAGATATCGGTCGTGCATTCGCGGGATGACTTGCAGGCAGCCGTTTTCCTGAGTCGCGTCATCCAGATAGATGAGCACCGTCACCAGGTCGGTGTTGGTGTGGGGGAAATAGCTGAGGTCCTGATGCCATTCCACCGGAGACCCGAAGCGCGCCGCCTTCATATTGAGCTTGCTGTGCTGTATCTGGATGGAAGGACCAACCAGGCATTCAACCCGGTCCAGAAGGCGGTCGTCGGTGGCCAGTGCGCGGAAATTCGGGTGTTGCTCGAAAGGATTATAGATGCGCCGCACCACAGGCTTGCCTCCGAGTGATTGAGGCTCGACTTCCAGAATGGTGTCGTACTTTCCAGAGGCCAGCGCCTGTTCGCTGATATTCTCGATCGTCTGATCCACGCGCTCGATATCGTCAGCGCCAAAGACCGATTTCACCACTACGTAACCTTCCCGGCGATACTGTTCAATTTCCTTTTCGGTGAGTCGATAAGGCATTTTCTTCCTCCATTAAGATTATGATAGCGCTTCGCCTGCCTGAATAGCGCACTCCGAAGCAAGTCAGCGCTTCGCCCCGGCAGTTCATTGCTGTTTTGATCCTGATTCGGTCGAGGCTTCAACAGGATCGCTCTGTTCCTGCCGCTCCTGCGATTTCATTTCCTGGAACTTTCGGAACGCTTCCTGAGATTTCGCGGCAAGCCCCAGATGATGATAGACGCGGCCTAGTGAATAATAAGCTGAGGAGAGGCTTGGATCAAGCCGGACGGCCGCCTCCAACTGCTCGCGGGCTTCGGCATAGCTTCCGGTTTCCGCATCAAGGTTGCCAAGATTAAAATAAGTGCGCGCGTAAGAAGGGGCGAGCTTTTCAGCCGTCTGCATTTCGCGTCGGGCGCCCGCGCGGTCTCCGAGCCGGCTGAGCAGAATCCCATAGTGCAGATGATAGTAGGGATTTTGCGGGCTCATCCGCAGCGCCTGCTCGAATTCATTCTTTGCTTGGTCGAGCCTGAATTCAACCACATCCACAACGCCGAGCATGAATCGCGCCCGGTCGTTCTTGGGATCAAGCTCAAGCGCGGTCTCAAAATGCCGGGCGGCGCGGTCGTAATACTGGTTGTCATTATTGTCGTTCCCCAATAAAAAGAAGCTCATTCCCAGATCATAGATGGGAGCCGGAAGTCCCGGCTGCAATTGCTCCGCGCGCAGAAAGGATTTGATGGCAGCGATCTGGCGATCCATGCGCTGGTAGATTTGCCCTTCGGTGATGAAGTAATCCGCCCGGTGGGGTTGAAGCTGAATGGCCCGTTCAATGGCGGTGAGAGCCTCCGTTCTTTTGCAGAGCAGGTTCAGAGCCTGAGCCTTCAAATCCAGGTAATCAGAATTATTTTGCAGGCTTTTATCGTGGGTAGCCGCCAACGTGCTTGCGGCACACTGACGGTCTGAGCGCTCGATGCATTCACTTAGCCGCTGGAGTTCAGGGGAAGCGTAAGAAGCATGCCTTGGCGTCCTGGTCATGCTCAGCCCGAGCAAAGCGTCTCTTTCAATGACGGAGGCCGGTGGACTTGCGCTCTTCATTCCGCCTGAAACGCGGCGGGGAAGTTGAGAATTGTCAGGTTCTCCTCTTGAATCGGGAACCGAATTGCTCTGGTTATCTTTATTCGCGCTCAGGATGGAGGCGTCGCTGGCCTCTTTCAAGTTTTCGTCAAGAGATGAGGCATCAGGCGAAGGACCATGAAGCTGTGGATTGGCCTGGCGGCTGAGGAATTCCGCCAGACGGGACTGCTTCTCGGCCGATTGCGTATCGCCCAATCTTCGGAGAAGCTGAGCGAGTTGGGCGGGGAAAGCCTGTTCCCTGGGAAAACGCCGTTCGCCTTCCTCCAGCGTCTTGCGCGCGTCCTGAAGTTGATGGGCCTCGATTTGCGCTGCCGCAAGCTCGCGATAGGCCAGCGCAAAATTGGGGTCGTGAGCCACGGCCTGTTGCAAATCAGGCAGCGCCTCGGAATTCCGGCCCAGCCGGCGCAGCGTGGCGCCGAGATAAAGATAAGCCTCTCCAAACGTCGGGTTCAGAGCAACTTCTTGCTGAAATTCCTGCCGGGCTAAAGAATAGTCTCCGCGGTTGAAAGCGATCAGCCCCAGGTGAAAGTGGGCGATCGGGAGTTTGGAATCGAGCTTGACGGCCTCGCGGTATTCGGCTTCAGCGTGCGGGCTGTCATGGCGCGAATTGTAAGCGTCTCCCAGCAGCAGATGTAGCCAGGCCGATTGCGGGAAGCGCTCATAGAAAATTTTGAAGTCTGCGAGGCCCGCTTTCTTATCGTGCAGAGCGTGATCCTGCTCAATCAGCGCATAAAGAACGTATGGATCGTGATAGCCGAGAGCAAAAGACTTTGCGAATGCCTGCCGCGCAGCTTGATGGTGGCGAAGGGAGCGGTAGGCCATGCCGAGATAAAACTCGTTCCTGGCGGAGACGGGGAGTTGCTGAAAAACGGGCAAAGCTTTCTCGGGCTGGCCGAGCGATAGCAGAGCTACACCCAGATCGAGATTTAAGTCGGGATCCTCTGGGGCAACCCCAAGGCCGCGACGGATCCAGCCAAGCGCCTTCCCGAATTCCTGCTGCTGAAGGAGCAAGACTGAGAGATTCTGATAGGCAGCCGTGCTCCCAGGACAAGCCTTGATGGCCTGTTCGTATGCGTTTTCGCGCGCTGCGACAGGGAGTTGAGCGCTTTGTCCTTGCTGAAGCCATTGGGTGAACTGCCGATTTCTCGAGCAATTGTCCGTAGGGGTTGCTTGGACGAGAGCGCTTAGCAGGAAAATTGCCGCTACGATCGTGAAACAAACGGAAAGCCAGCCGGATGCCTGCCGCTCCTTACTCGTCGCTTCGCGCCATCCTCTCCCCGCTTGCGGGGAGAGGGGTAGGGGATGAGGGACAATCGAGTCGAAGGCTTTAGCGCCAGGGGGCATTGCGAACTCAAATCCGAAATTCATAAAACGGTTGCACGCTCACCTTGCCCAGTTTGGACGTAAAGCTGTGACGCTCAATATGCTTCAATTCAAGTTCATTTGGGCCAATCTGCAAGGCGGTTCCAAGATCAAAGCGGAAGGGATAAGTAAAGCGCATGCCTAAACCTTTCCCATTTAGCTTGGCGTGGATAACCTGCGTCATATCCTCGATCAGCAGGATGGCCGAGTGAGCATTGGCTTTCGGCCAATCGAACGTTACTTTGTAGACCGCGCCGTTTCCTTCCAGCGGCGTGCGAGACCAGCCTTCGCGGATCGTGAGCGGCGCGAGTTCAAATCGAGGCGTATCCACCTGCTTGTAAGTCATTTTACCATTCGCTTGAGCGAGAGCATAAAAGAGCGCGCCCGGTTTGTACTTTCGGAGGGCGATTTTTCCATCCTCACCCCGAACAATTTCATCGGCGTTGCTTGCGGCAACGTGCGGCAGGGCTTCAGCGGAGGGATTTAAAACGATAAAGACGGATTCATAGCGGTGCAGCTTAAGACGTAATGAGAGCTCGCTACCCTCTGCCGAGTAGCAGGGAGCTTGATGGATAGTGCCAGTGACGGGATCCCATATTTCCGGCACGCCCTTTGCTCCGCGAAGGCGAATGGTGGTTGAGACAAGTTCGCCCTCGTTATTAAAAAAATAGAGATCGCGGCCTGAAAGCCGGCGATGATAGTACTGAAGGAGCGTGAGATTCGGATCGATCCAGACATCGTGAACGTTGAGCGAATAAAGCAGGCTGCCAATGTCCTTGTAGGTCGTTACATGGGCGTGTCCGCGCCCGCTCGCCTGCGGGCCCCAGATTTTCGAAACAATCTGCTTCACTTCTTCATCGTGCCGCCCATCTGCGGATCGGATGGGAACTTTGAGAACGATTTCCGCTGAAGTCATCCCCGGAAGCAACTCAATCCTGACCTGAGGGCCGAGAGAGACAACGGTTCCGCCCGCCTCGTAAAATTCGAGCAGCCGTTCTGCCACTGGAAGGGGCAGGGCATCGACGCCGGGCAAGAAGACCCATTCATATTCCTCGTGGCCCAGGCGAATGCGGCTTCCTTCGATGCGGCATTTCTCGCGGTCGGCGAAGACCTCATAGGAAACATTGTCATAGTCGAAATGAGCCTGGCTCAGGGCTTTGTCGGATTTCCAGAGTTCTTCAACGGGTCCAACCCAGGCCGAGGCCGCCGTATCTAAAACCAGGGCTTTGGCAATGTGGCGACCACCGAGAATCATCATGGTGAGACGATTGGCGACGACCTGATAAGAATGAAAGTAGGGGGCAAGCGGGTTTTCCCCATAGAGCCAGAATTCCGGCTGATCTTCCCAGACGGGTGGCTTTCGGGTGTCGAGACCACAAGGCACAACACGGTTGATGCCCCGGCAGGTGGTCCAGTCCATCATGGCCTTCATTTCGGTCAGCCCGGTGCGCCAGCCGGTGGCGGCGAAATGTTCCACCATTGCTTCGTCTAAAGGAGTTTCCTTGTAATGACTCACTGAACTGGCCATCTTGGGCTGTCGCCAGTAGACGTCATCCTCAGGCGTGTACCACTGGTCGAAGATGTTATCGAAGCCTCCCATGCTGTAGGATTCGAGCATGCGAAAATCGCTCCCTGTGCCTCCGCCAAGTTGGAAGGGAAGGTCCTCGCGCACATGGCCGTCAATCTGCATCCCATGCGCTTCGGCAAAACGAGTTTGCTTGCCCAGGAAGAGATCGTCATATCCGCGGCTGACAAAATTCATATAATCGTGACGCACGCTGTTCGTTTTAGGGCCGCGGCTCACCCAAAGTAGCGGAAGCAAGGAGCGAACAGAGTATCCGTAGCGGGCCTGGAAGCGGGAAAGGAAGTCGGGAGTCCAGGGGAAGCCGCCGGGCTGGCCCAATATGACTCCGCTCGAATAAAATCCTGGCTCGTCAATGTAGAATCCTTTCCAGGTTTTTCCCGCATGTTCCCAACCAATGGCCTTGCAAGTGCCTTCAAGCACCATTTGCACAAAGCGGTCGGTGGCCTCTTCACTCAGTGGGTCGATGTAGCCGCGCACTTCGCCGTGCACGAGGTCGGGGTAGACTTTCGGATCGTCAATTCCTGGTTGCCAGGCTCCGTGGATGAAAATTTCCCAGTCGCCTTCGGGAACGCTCCATTCGAGTTTGCCGCCTGAAGCTGAATCCGTGAGGTCTTCAAAACGATCTTCAGCACCGGCCGCGACCACTGCGACGAGTTGCTGCTTTGGCGGCAAAAGGCTTTGAACGTTCAGAGAAAGCTGCTTCGGACCGTGATGGGTTTCCTGATGGGCCAGAGTGACTTCCCATCGCGCCAGCTTTCGATTTTTGGCAACAATGAGTCCTGCCGCGTATCCGCAGGGATAATCCTTGTCATCCTGTTCCCACACGGTGAGGCCCAGCTTGCGAGCCTCGTTGACAATAATGCGCCAGTTCTTCCAGTTGTTTTCTTCAAGGAATCCTTTGTAATCGTAGGGATGGAGCGTGACGCCCTCGAATCCAAAGCGATAGATGACCTGCATAAATTCCCGTAACTGTTCTTCCGTCTCATCGCCATGAATCATCCAGAAGGGGCAGGAACTTCGGGTGGGATTATTTCCCCGGAAAGCTTCGGCAAGAGTAGTCCAATCCGCTTCTGCGGTCGGGGTGGCGCTGAGTTCGTTAGAAAACGGAGTGGCGCCGTGCGCGCCGGCAGCAACCACTCGGAACCGGTAGGAGTTTCCGTTTTTAAGCCCTTGTACGGAATAATCCGTCACGAGCACGTCCTCGATGGTTTCTTTGGCTCCTTGCGAGTCTTCGAATCGAACCCGATAAGATGTTGCGCCTTCAACGGGAGTAAACGAAAGTACGACCCGCTCGTGCTCGGGCCGGGCTGATCTCAGCTTTGGAGGTCCCCAGGGCTGAACCGCCGCAGGGCTAGTCGACTGACCCCAGAGCGGCATTCGCAGAAGCGATGCCGCGCCAAGGAGCGAGATGAAAGAACGTCGTTTCAATTTGGGCTCCTACAGGTATTGGTGTGGAAAACCAGAGCCTTCCGCAAGTTCAGCGCAGAGTTGCTCTCTACGCCGCGCGAACTATTCAACCGAGCACATCCGGCGCCGGAGCGGCGGGGCCGGGGTTTCCGAGGCTACGCGTTGAGTTTTTGGTCGAAAAACGCCGCCATCAGATGCAGCGCTTCCCGGGTTTCTGGCAGCTCATAGTCGTACCAGAAGGCGTGCGGCAGCGCCTCAAAAACAACCAACTCCGCGGGCGTTCCGGCGCGCAGAAAAGCGCGATGCAAAATGGAAGTCCCGCTGAGCAGAAGGTCGCGAGTGCTGCTGACGAACAGGGCGTGAGGAAAGCCGCGCAGGTCCGCGTAGACCGGCGAGAGCACGGGGTCCTTCGGGTTGTGGTTTCCGACGTAAGGGTCAAGAAGCGGCTTCTTTGTCGGCGGCTTGAGATAGCCGCTGAATCCCCAGATGGTGTAGAGCGCCTGCGAATCGCCCGCCTGGCTCATGTCGCCGGTTCCGGAGAAGATGCCCAGGGCGGCTGGGAGCGGCAGCCCGTCGCGGCGCATTGCAACCGCCGCTTCGCCCGTCAGGATTGCGCCCGCCGAGGTCCCGAACAGGCCCATATTTTCAGGCTTGTAGCTCTTGAGCAAGGCGCGGTAAACCGCCAGCGTGTCATCGACGGCAGCGGGGAAGGGATGCTCGGGCGCGAGGCGATAGTAGACTGAAACAACGGTCGTCCGGGCCAGGTGGGCGACGGGGATGCCCTCGACCAGCGATCCTGAATCGGTGACGAATCCGCCGCCGTGAACGTTGATGAGCACGCGCCCCGGCTTCGCTGAGGGTGGTGTGATTACATCGCATCGCACGCCCCCGAGCGTCTTGCTCTCAACTTTCACCGGAAAAAGTTTGCGCGCCTCTGCGGCACGGCCAATGCGGAAAGCGTCGGTGTGAGCGCGCTGCTCAGCGAGAGAGGGCGGGGGCCCCGAGGGCCCCGGTCGGGAAATGAACTTCCGTGCCTGGGCGCTGATGGTTCCCGGGACCGGCACCACGCGCGTGACGTGCGCCGTGCCGTCTGAATCGATGGTGCAATAATCGGCCTGAGGGACGAAATCCGCGGCTCCCCGCTGGGCGAAGCCGGGTGGGGCCAGCCGCAAGAGCGTTTCCACTGCCGTTGGGCAAGAAGAGTCCGGCGTCCGATGACGTTTGTTCCCATAAGGTTCTCCCGAATATCTCAGGCTCAGTATTCCGCCCGCACCGTGTAGTCTCCTGGAGTCGTTGCCTGCAAGCGTCCCAAGACCCGCTTCCCGTTCAGGGTGACGGACGAAGGCTTCTCGCCATTCCGCTCAGGAAGCGTAACATGCGCCACTTCGCCCGCCGGGTTGTGCAACGTCAGCACAAACGTGCTGCCTGGGTCGCTTGAATTTGCAGCGCCTCCTCCGCCCGTTCCCTCCCACTTCCAATCCACCCTGATTTCGCCGTGGATAGTGGGAACTGTGCCATTCGCCCACTCGAGCCCGGCAGGGTGAGGCGCGACCGAATATTCAGCATAACCCGGCTTTGTGGGACGCACGCCCAGGATCAGGGTGGTGAGGAAATAAGTCGGTGCGGCGCTCCAGGCGTGGCACGACGTTCCGGACGCCTGGACGAAGTTCTCCCAGAAGGTGTCGTTGCCGGCGGCCACCATCGGTCCCCAGAACTTCTCGATGTATCGCCGCACCTTAGCGGCGTCTCCGTGCTCCGCCAATGTTTCCAACACGAAAAACATGCCGTAGGTCTGAGCCTGGATGATGATGTTGCCTGAAGGTTTCGCCTGGCCGGTAATTTCGAACTGCC
>DATGKJ010000316.1:0-4598 GCA_035294685.1 Terriglobia bacterium
GTCGCTCGGCCAGAACTCAACGCCGCCCGCCATTGAAGACCTCATTCGGCAACTCGATGATCTTGCCGTCCAGCAACGGATTCTTGAGCGTGAAACTGCCTTGGGCGCTGATCATCGCGAGCGATTGGAGGTGATTGCAAAACAGAAAACGGAATTGGAAGCGCGACTTGCTGATCTGCGCGCGCGTTGGAAGAAGGAAGGCGATTTGGTAGGCCGTATCCGCGAGATTCAGGCACAGCTTGAAGGCATGGTCGGGGGATCGACCAGCGCTGCCGGCCAGGCCGCAAGCCAGAGCGTGGCTGCGGCTACTGCGAGCTCTGCTGCCGGCCAACCTGATGGGATTGCTTCCGCCGCGCAGGATGCCGCTACAGTCTCCACACGGCCTGATCCTGCAACCGCAAGGGCCGAACTTAGTAAAGTTGAGGCCGAACTGGCTGCCCTGCAAGGGGAGACTCCCATGATGCGCGTCGCGGTGGACGCTCAAATTGTGGGCGAGGTTATTTCGGCCTGGACAGGCATTCCGGTGGGCAAGATGCTGAAAGATGAAATCACCACAGTGCTCTCCCTGCCTTCGCTTCTCGGCAAACGCGTCATCGGCCAGATTCACGCGCTGGATCTCATCAGCCAGAGAATCTCCACATCTCGCGCCCGCCTGGATGATCCCAACAAGCCCATCGGCGTCTTCATGTTGGTGGGGCCGAGCGGCGTGGGAAAGACTGAAACCGCCCTCGCCCTCTCGGACCTTCTCTACGGCGGCGAGCGCAATCTGATCACCATCAACATGTCGGAATTTCAGGAGGCGCATACGGTCTCAACCTTGAAGGGGTCGCCTCCGGGTTATGTGGGATACGGTGAAGGCGGAGTCCTGACGGAGGCCGTCCGCCGCCGGCCGTATTCCGTGGTGTTGCTCGATGAAGTCGAAAAGGCTCACCCTGACGTGCTGGAGCTTTTCTACCAGGTGTTCGACAAAGGCATGATGGAGGACGGCGAAGGGCGGGAGATCGACTTCAAAAACACGATCATCATTCTCACCACCAACGCGGGCGCCGACTCCATGATGAAGCTCTGCGCCGATCCGGAAACCACTCCGAGTCCGGAAGGTCTGGTTCAGGCGATTAAACCTGAGCTGAACAAGATCTTCAAGCCAGCGTTCCTGGGCCGCATGGTGATTATCCCCTACTTCCCCATCCGGGATGAATCCATGAAGCAGATCATCAAGCTGAAGCTCAGCAAGATTCAGGGACGGCTTAATGAAAATCACAAGATTCAACTGACCTACGATGACGCTGTGCTGGACGAGGTGGCCCGCCGTTGCACGGAGGTTGAAAGCGGCGCACGGAACGTGGATAACATCCTGACCAACACGCTGCTGCCGGAGATCTCCCGCCAGTTACTGGGTCGCATGGCTGAAGGGGAAAGAATGGGCCGGGTTCACGTCAGCATTGGTCCCGAGGGCTCATTTGTCTACGCATGAGGGAAACGATAAAGCCTGACGATTCACCATTTTTCATGAGGAGCGTCTGCGGTGGGCGGAAGCAGAATTCCGGGTCCAGTCTGCATTGAGAATCCTGTTTGTCAAATGGACGATGAGGGGAATCAGTGTCTGGCGCCTCCGCCTGCGCCACGCCCTCTCCAGTCAGTCGAAGGCCAGTCCGAAACCCTGAGTTGCTCGATTTCGAGTCAATATGTGTCGTGGCAAGTTGCTCAACAGCAGGCGCAGAATTCCCAGAGCAACCAGAGCGCCCAAGGCTATCCGCCGCCTGTTTCGGGAACGGTTCCGGTGGGCGTCGGAATAGCCTCCGTCGCGCGCATTCCCGTTCCTGGCTCAAACGGATTATTCATTGAGCTTTCGCCCCGTGGATGGGTTCCAAAGTCGGGCTCGACCTCGACGGTTTTCATCCAGGACGCTGCCGGAAAGCGTGTCCTGCGTCTGGATTATGGGTATAACAAAGGAACGGGCACGATTGATTATCATTGGAATCAGAAAGGGACGTTCTCGGAATTCGGAATCTCGGACCACGCCCCGGCCGGAAGCGCCGGAGAGGCGCTCTTTAAAACTGCGCGATACTTCAAATACGCGGGCCGCGCGCTGCTCGTGGTGGGTCTGGCGATCGATGTCTATTCGATTGTGGTTGCCAAAAAACGCTGGCGGCAGGTGGCCCGCGTGGCGGCTGGATGGGCGGGAGCCTGGGCGGGTTGCGAACTCGTGGGAGGCGGCGGCGCAGAAGGCGGTACGGTGGCTGAACCGGGTCTGGGTACAGTGATTGGCGGGCTCGGTGGCTGCATTGTGGGAGGCATTGCCGGATACGCAGGAGCTTCCTGGGCGGCAGGAAAAACTTACGATTGGGTCGAGGAGACATTCTTCGAGCCGGTGCCCGAAATGCCGGCTCCGAGCCACTGATCGTCTGCCGTCCGGTGAGTGAGAAGTTGTGAAGAAGCGCGGATTTGAAAAGACAACTGCCCAGGAAAGACTTATAGCGCTTCGCTCAACTCGCGATCCGACAGACCCGTGTTGGGAATTACACATACGGCCCGGTGAAGGATATTGGGTGCTCCTGATCGGATGGGTGATGAGCGAGGCGCTTATCGATGCGGGAGTGCCTTCAGGCGTTGCAGAAATCCTGACACGGGCGCTATGCCGAGGCAACAGGCTCGTTTTTCTTCATCCTTCGGCATCGGCGCAACCCGATAGTTCTTCCGGCTGGCAACCGATCGAAGGAGGCTGGGCTTACGATCTGCGACCTGGAACGGGCGGCCGTCTGCGGGGGGCGCCTCCGTTGCCTTTGATCTCGACGGAAGAGGCCATGACAGCCCGGCGGATGTTTCACGCTGAGCCGTTTAGCTGGGAAATGCGAAGCCAGATAGCGTTGCTGTTTCTCCCTGGTTCCACGCTCCCGCAGCTTGATTACCCGTTCATCTTTCAGCTTTGGAAGAAAGCAGCGTTCCATCGGGAAACCCTGCTGAATCCTGGAGTGCAAGGGATCATCTTCCCCGGGGTCGATGGGGACTTCGCGGAATGCATCTTTTTGCAGAAAGCCTCGAGAGAGGATTTCGAGCGAAGACTCGAAAATGAGTGCCGGAAAGCAGGGATTTTATGGGAATCCGTCTCAGAGGATGAGTTCAAAAGCACGCGATGGTTTCAGCAATGATGAGGTCGCAGAAAAGAAGCGCGCTCAGGGCTGCTGGCGAACGCGATTGAAGCCGTCAAAACCTTGCTCATCAACGTGAATGGCAGCGCATCTGCGAATCTAGGCTAGAGAAGGGTTGGAGTTCGGCGTTATGGCATACACCCAGGAAGGCAAATTGATCTCAGTCAACACACCTCTTGGTGAGGACGCCCTCCTGCTTCAGGGACTCAGCGGCGTTGAAGGCATCTCGCGGCTTTTCAGCTTTCATCTGGAGTTGCTTTCCGAGAACGATTCGATTTCCTTCACCGACATTGTGGGACAGAATGTGACCATCTCCGTGGAACTTGCCGATGGCGGCGAGCGCTACTTTAACGGCTATGTCAGCCGCTTTGTCCAGAGCGGGCAGGACGATCGCTTCACTCATTACCACGCCGAGGTCGTTCCCTGGCTCTGGTTTCTCACTCGCAATGCCGACTGCCGCATTTTTCAGAACATGACGGTTCCCGATATCATCACGCAAGTTTTCCAGGACCTTGGATTCCAGGATTTTCGGAACTCGCTGCAAGGTTCCTATGACCCGCAGGAATATTGCGTGCAGTATCGCGAGACACATTTCAATTTTGTGTCGCGGCTCATGGAACAGTACGGCATTTCCTATTATTTCGAACACACGGACGGCAAGCACACAATGGTGATGGTGGACTCGCCGGGCAGTTTCCCATCGCTTGATCCTGAGACCGTCCGCTGTGACCTCGTTTCTGGCGGAACGGAGGATGAAGACCTCATCACACGCTGGCAAATCGAACAGGAGTTGCGCACCGGCAAGTATTCCCTGAACGATTATAATTTCGAGACTCCGAGCACCAGCCTGTTATCCAGCGAACCTACCGTGGTGGATGTCGGGAACAACACGAACTTTGAGCTTTATGACTATCCAGGCGAATACGTGAATAAAGGGCAGGGCCAAAGCCTGGCCAAACTGCGCATGCAGGAAGTGGAAGCCAACCATCTGGTCGTCCAGGGCGACAGCACTTGCCGGGCCTTTACCTCGGGTTACCAGTTCACCCTAAGCGATCATTATCGCCAGGATATGAATATCAGCTACGTCATCACGGCGGTTCAGCATACAGCTTCCGTGGGAAGAATTTACTACACCGGAGAATCCGACACCGGTTCGCATTATTCCAATCACTTTACTTGTATACCCGCTTCTGTCCCATTCCGCCCTCCGCGGCGGACTCCAAAGCCGATTGTCCAGGGACCGCAAACGGCGGTCGTGGTGGGCAAATCAGGCGAAGAAATCTGGGTGGATCAATATGGGCGCGTGGTGGTCCAGTTCTTCTGGGACCGCCAGGGAAAAAAGAATGAAAACAGCTCCTGTTGGATTCGGGTCTCACAACCCTGGGCGGGAAAGAATTGGGGGGCCATGTGGATTCCTCGCATCGGCCAGGAAGTGATTGTGGAATTTCT
>DATGKJ010000317.1:0-14095 GCA_035294685.1 Terriglobia bacterium
ATGTTGTTATACACGTTCACCGGGTTCTGATGATTGGTGATGTCGAAAATCTCCAGGGCTCCGCGAAACTTGTGCTTTTTAAAGAAGTCCCAGTGGATGAAGGGTAAGTGGAAATCTTTGCTGATCTTCAGGTCGAGAGAATAAAACTCGGGAAAGCGAAAGCCGTTTGGCTGGCCCGCGTAATTTTGATAAGCATCGTAGGAGGAGTAAGGAAATCCCTCATGAATGTCGAAGACCGGGCTGAGCGTAACGCTCCAGGGCACGGAGAATTCTCCCCAGGTGATGACGCGATTGGGAATATTGGAAAGGAGATCTGCAAAGTAATTAGGCCGGATAATGGGCTGTTCATAGGGCACATAAAGCGCGCTAAGTGTATTCAGGTCGCCGCGAGCAATGCTGTGGACATATGACAGATTAATATTGGCTCTCTCGCCGGCTCGCCAACGCGTTGTCGCTTCAAACTCCTGATAACGGGAGCTCCCATTGTTTGTCAGTAGGAAAGCATTGTTGCCGTCAGAAAGGTGTTCGGGATTGGCGAGAAATTCGCCGTAGCCGCGATTACCAAGATAGCTGACGCGCAGCAGCCAATCGGGCCTGAATTCCTCATCAACTTCCAGGCTCCAGGTGCGATCGTAAGGAGTGGTTCCCAGGTTGTTATGGATCACGCGAATCGGTTTCCCGTGATCGCCCACAATGCTATAAGCATTCGTGAAAACCTGCAGCGGTCCAAGCGGCGTGCCGTCCGGGGCAAAGAGGCTGATGGTGCGCGTGGGATTTTCAGTGTAATCAGCGGCGAGCATGGCGATGCGATTATAGAAGATGCCGGCGCCGCCGCGAATCACAGTTCTCCCCGTCCTGCTTGGGGAGTAGACAAATCCGAAGCGCGGCGCAAAAGCCGCGGGGCTGCCGATGTTTTCATTGGAGAGCCGCAACCCGTAATCAACGTTCAGAAAATCGTTCAGCAGCCAATGATCCTCGCCGTAGCCTTCAAATTCGGTGTCCTCGTCGCTCAGGTGAGCGGGGCCTGAGAAATCGATCCGCTCCAGAACGTTCCCTTCGTTGTTGGTCACTAACTCTGTGTGCGAATTGCTGGTCCCCGTATAGGCGCGTCGGAAGTAATCGCCTCCGATCTGAAAATGGTGCTCTCCCGCCCACCTTTTAGGCGCAAACTCGTAAGTTTCCTGGAACTGTTCTTGATTCGCAAAGCGAGTATACGAGTTGAAGTAATTCCCTCCAAACCCGTTGGGCGTAATCAGCATGGGCTGGGGACCCTGCCCGTAGGTGTAGGTGTCGAACTCGGTGCCCTGAAATAGCGTGGTCAGGATTCCCCCGCCTTTCGTCATGTAGCGATCCACTCCACCAATGGAATACCCGCGCTGGCCATAGTTGGAGGAGGCTGACTGCGGAACCAGCGCGTCGATGTTGTCAAATTCGCGTCTTGCCGGAAAAATGCGCACGTTGGCGGAGAGCAGATTCTGCGGCGAAAAGATGTACTGGAAATTTGTGAATGATGAGATGCCTTCCCTTCGGCTGATGTTTTTCGGCCAAGGCAGGCCCTCAACAAATACCCGATTGAGATCGTAAAGAAACGACTCGGCGAAGTTGAGCTTATTCTTGATGATCGGGCCGGTCAGATAAAAGCGCGGAGCGTCTCCCTGGATTCCGTGAATGGTTCCTTGTTCGAAAAAAAGATCAGGGATAAGGTCGTTAAGTTCCCAGTGCCAACTGTCGAGCGGCGGCTTGGTGTGAATCACAGTAAGGCCGCCGGAAAAGCGCCCATACTGCGCCAGAAAGGGGCTCTTATAAACCTGAAGTTCCTCGATGGCGTCGATCGGCACCTCAACGGAAAACGCGCCGGTGACGGGGTCAACTAGGTCGGCGGAATCCACCAGAAGCAGGCCTTGTTCCTCCGGAGTGCCCTTGATGCTCAATTTTCCGTCGGGCGTACGCACCACGCCGGGAACCAGCGGCAATGCGGCCTTGAACTTCAGCTCAACAAGCGGCAGAGTCATGAGTTGATGTGATGAAAATGAGGAGGGCGTCGCCGCCTGTTTCATCGCAATGCCGCCGGCATTGGCATGAACGGTGATTTCCTGGCGGCTGGTCTTGATTTCCGGCGGCAGCACAATCTGGATTAAGGGCAACGGCTCGCCAGCCACGATGTTGATGTCGGGTTTTGAGATCGGCTCCCGGCCCACCGCCGCGCAGGTGAGGGAATAAGTTCCGGGCAGTAAACCTGGAAAATCGAAATTGCCTCGCTCGTCAGTCATGGTTTGCAGATTCCCTTGCGGCAAGGTGTGGCCGCTCAACGAGCAGACGGCGTTGGGGATGGGGACGTTCTGGTCTGTGAGCACCTGGCCTTTGAGTCCCTGGGTTTGAGGCAGCGCCTGAATCATCACCGCAAATGCGAGCAGGAAACTACCGTACAGCCCGATTCGTAAATGCCAGAAATACGATTTTCTTGCCATTATTGATTGGATGCGAAAGGGACTTTAAAGAGTACGCAGGCTGCGTTGCTGAACGAACAAGCCGGTGAGCGTTACGACGAGCGACCTGCTTAATGAACGGAGCCGAAGAGTATAAAATTCTTCGCACACTCCGCGCAATTTCCGCAATTCCTGCCGTTAATTTATTCATCGTCGCACACTTCGCGCGATTTCGTCAAAAACGCAGGTTTTCCGCCATAAAATCCAGCAATTTCCGAAAGGCAATGCCGCGATGGGAGACGGCGAATTTTTCTTCAGCGGTGATCTCTGCGAAAGTCTTGCCGAAGGGCGGATAAAAAAAGTAGGGGTCGTAGCCAAAACCGCCGCTGCCGCGCGGAGTTTCGATGATAACGCCATCGACGCGGCCCTCGGTGAGGGTTAAAATCCGCTCCTTCCGAGCGAGCGCGATGACGCATTCATAATGCGCGGGAAAGCCGGTTCCGGGCGGAGCTTCAATCGGAACCCGGAGCGCGCGTTGACCATCCTCCGCAGCTTTCCGGCGAAGCTCCGCAATCAGCTTTTGATTATTGGTTCCGTCGGTCGCCCCGGGGCCTGAGTACCGCGCGGAATAAACTCCCGGCGCGCCCGCCAGGGCATCAACGCAAATGCCGGAATCATCCGCAAAGACTATGCCCTGAGACCATGCGGCGTAGTGCAAGGCTTTCTTGCGGGCGTTCATTGCGAACGTTTCCCCGTCTTCGACGCAAGGCGGCAAGTGTTCGATGCCAGGCACAGTTTCAATCAGGATGCCGCGCGTCAGGGCCGCTTCATGAAATTCGCGGAGCTTGCCGGGGTTGGTTGAGGCCAAATAAAGCGTCAAAGGCATGAGAAAAAGAGTTTTGCTGTAGCGGCGACGTCCCCACGGCCGGACCCTATCCTGCAATTATGGGTGACGCATACATCGCGCATTTTGCGATGCGTGTGGTGTATGGAAATCACATACACGGCAAAAATGAAGCCATGAGATCGCTTTTGGCGGTGGGGCGCCGCCGCTACAGGCCTTCTATCGTTGTCATTTGTAATCCGCAGCAATATTCAACGCTCCGGAAAATCCAGCTTTAGAACAGAACGCTGCACGGCCAACAGCTTCTGGATTCCCGGGCGCGCCACTTCAATCAGCCTGTTCAAATCTTCCACATTGTAAGGTTGCCCTTCGGCGGTGGCTTGAACTTCCACCAACTCTCCGGAGCCCCGCATGGCGACGTTCAAATCCACGTCGGCGTGCGAATCCTCGGCATAATCCAGGTCGAGCAGGATTTCGCCGCCGACGATCCCCACGCTGACGGCGGTG
The DNA here is from genome assembly GCA_035294685.1 of Terriglobia bacterium. GTDB lineage: Bacteria > Acidobacteriota > Terriglobia > UBA7540 > UBA7540 > RH2-MAG17b. Next base: position 3,778 of record DATGKJ010000317.1, read on the forward strand.
ACGTAATCTTTCAAAGGGTTGGCGCTGAGCGCTTTCATTTCGCGCAACTTCTGGAAGGCAAGCCCCAGGGCCACGAGCGATCCGGTAATCGAGGCGGTGCGCGTGCCGCCGTCGGCGCGAATCACATCGCAGTCAATCCACACGGTTCGTTCGCCGAGCGCTTCGAGATCGGTCACCGCGCGCAGCGAGCGGCCAATGAGCCGCTGGATTTCCATGGTGCGCCCGCCCTGGCGGCCTTTGGTCGCCTCGCGCGGTGTGCGGGTTTCGGTGGCGCGCGGAATCATCGCGTATTCGCTGGTGATCCAGCCCTTGCCGCTTCCTTTCAAAAACGGCGGCACGCCATCCTCAATCGAAGCCGTGCAGATGACCCGGGTTTCGCCCAATCGCATCAGGGCTGAACCCTCTGCGCAGGAGATGAAGTCCGGTGTAATTTCGACAGGGCGAAGCTCCAGCGCCGCGCGCTGGTTCGCGCGCAGAAGTTTGCCGCCCGAATAAAGCAAGCCTGAAACCGGCTTGGGTGTTGAAATCATAAGACCTCAATTCTGTGAATCAGCAGCGTCTTGCCAGACACGTTGATGGAAAGTCTCGAAACCTGTCAGTCTGAGGAATCAAAAAAAGCAGTGACGAGTGATGAGCAAAAATCGGCCCGTGGTTCTGGTTGCCTTTGCTCGTCACTTTTCACTCATCACGGCCGTTGAGGTTAGTTGATCCTGAGTCAAAATGCCGGAATTCTTCACTTCGCTGCGCTCCGCTCAGAATGACAGGTGGAGGGCGCGGACTGAATCGGTTTTTCAGCGCTTTCATGCAGAAAAACTCAATTAAGGCGGCGCGTTGGCGGTCGTGGCCTGGCTGGAGACGTAGAAGCCCGTCAGGTCCGCATGGCCGTCCAACGTATCCACTTCTCGCCCCTGAATCAGAAATTTCACTCGCTTCACGCCGGGAATGTTGGCGATGATCGACTCGACGACGGAATAAATGGCCAGCGTCTCGCTCTCAATTCCCACGGGGAAATTTTGCGTGACTTCATTGGGAAAATCCAGATACGCCGTTCCATCGGAGGTTAGGAAGACAGCCCGCAGCGCCGCCGAAGCAGGCAGGCCCCGCGCGTGGCCCTGCTTCGATCCCTCGATCAGCGCCAGCACAATCTGCCGGATTCGGTCGGTATTGTTTGCCGCCAAAGTCAGTTGCCGGGCTTCCGCCACCAGCGTTCCGGCTTCAAAATTAGGAAAGTAGAGCGTCACGGTCTGCTGCTCGGCGCCGGATTCCGATTGCAGCGCCTGCTGGCTGAGTTGGGTGCGCATCTCATCTTCGGGACGCGGGCGGTTTTCAAAGAACATGCGCCGCACCAGCGCGCGAAGATAGAATCCGCTCACCACCAGAATGGGGATCACAATCAGCGCCAGGATCAGATTTCGCCGCGTCATGGCTTGGCGCCTCCCGGCGAGAATTGTTGCACGGCGTGGACGACGGCTTCCGCGAGTTGCTGTTGGAATGCCGGCTGAGCAATCGCGCCGGCTTTCCTTTCGGGCGAAAGCGTTCCCATCTCAATCGCCACCGCTGGCGCGGCGACGCTGCGCAACTGCCGCACCGGCGCTTCCATCGGCTGGGGGGCGTTCGCGCCCGAAATCTGCGCAAATTGCTGCTGAAGGTCCTGAGCCAACTGCTGGCTTCGTGAGGCTTCGGGTTGCTGCGCCAGATCCCAGCGGATAAAGGGAAGCGGCTTGTCATTCGCCGGGGGCGGCGAAGAGGCTCGATAAGTATAGACTGCAATCACCGGCGAACGGTCGCCCATTTCTCCGGCATGGAATGTGAGGAAAAGCGCCGGACGCGCAGTGTTGGCGGTCAGGGTCCGCTCCTCGAATGTGGGATCGGAATCGCCGTTGCGCGTCAAAACCACGCGGTAAGCTTTGGTCGCCTTAAGCGCCCCTTCCACCTTTTGCACCATCTGCGCCGTCAGGTTTTTTTCAAGAACTCCGTCCTGGCTGCGCGCTCCAGAATCCTGCCCGCCATGTCCGGCGTCAAGGACGATAACCGGCAGCGAGGGCGCTGGGGCGGGAGCGGCGGCGATGGGCGCAGCCGCCCCAGGCTTCAGGGGCAGGGCAGCAGGCGGCGCGCCCGGTGACGGGGGAGCGGCAGCAGCGGGCGCTTTTTGCGCCAGGACAGGTTGCTGCGGGCTTGGCGGTTTCATCAAGTCAGCGCTCAACACTTTTCCGTCAGCCGAAACCTGCGGATAAAAATTCAGCGCGTTCGAGGTGGGCGTGATAATCAGCTTCGGTCGGCCGTCCTGATCGTCAAAATCCAGCCTGCTGACGTAAGGGTTCTGAAATTGAATTTCCTGTTCCAGCGGCGCCACCGGCGGGCCTTGAAGAAAAATGATCCATTTGCCGTTGGTCGCTGCGGTCTGGATGGAAACTTTCCCCGTGAAATGGATCAGCAGCTTTACCCCGGAAGGCTGATTCTGAAGCTCGACGGAGTAGGAGACGGGATGAACGTTGCCGATGAAGGCCCGCGTCGTCCCGTGCTGATATAACACCGGCTGGCCCGTGATTCGCGGCAGAACCGCCGGAATGAAACCCGTGGGAACCATCCATTGGCCGTTCGACCGGCGCACGGGATGGGTCAAAGAGACGGAGGCCTTGTTCACCTGAATCTTGTTTTTGTTTTCGCGGAACTCCAGTTGATGATCCCCAAACCACACTTTCAAGGAGTTGTGCTTTTCCTGGAGACCGCTAACCTGCCCCGCCAGATTGAGCAACGGGATCAGCGGCAGGTAAACGGCGTTATCCATCATTTCCGTCGGAAGCGACTTGTGCTGGTCGGGAAAATAGAAGATGAAGTTCTCGCTCCGCAGGCGGCGAGCAGGCCACACGAGCAGCAGGAAACCGCAGATGATCGCCAGAAACAGCGCGGAGCGGGATGAGAGGCGTTGTGGGAATCGTTTGGTCAAGAAGGTTTGTGTTCCTTAAATTTCTCCCGCCCCTTACCCTTGGCCCCTCTCCCCACTGGGGAGAGGGCGCCCCAGCTCGTCGGGGCGGGTGAGTGGATACATAGTTCGTGGCCCGGACGCAAAGATGTGCGGGCCATGCTCTGATTATACGGAAGCTGCCTGTCATTTTTAAGTAGGGCGCATGGCATGCGCCCTGGGGCGGACGCCGTCCGCCCCTACGTTTTCTCCAGTCGTTTTGAGCAAAGCGAAGAATCTGAAAGGCAGTGACGAGTGATGAGCAAAGAACCGCTTCAGGCGCTTCGGCTGCTTTTTGTCACTCATCACTGGTTCTTTTGATTCCTCAGAATGACAAGCCGCGAGATTTTTGGCAAACCGGCCAAGGGGATTTGAGAAGCGGCTTATTATAATATTGATATTGATTGATAAATAAATACTCTATAAAATCGGTGATAGATTTAGCTGCGGAAGTCTTGCAGGCGTTGGGCGCAGTGCGGGCAAGGGGTTGGAAGAAGGAAGACCGTGAAGAAGCCAAGTCAGAAGGATCTGATCTCGGCGGCGGTGGGGGTGGGCGTCGCCATCCTCGTATTTATTGGCGTTACCTCCTATCGAGACACTGAAAAGCTCATTCGAGCGATGCAGTCGCGCCGCCAGGCGTACCAGGCGCTGCTCGACCTGGAATCCTTATTTTCGAGCGTCAAGGACGCCGAAACCGGGCAGCGCGGTTACCTGCTGACGGGAAAGGATCGATATCTTGATCCCTACAATACGGCGGTGGGGAACATCCGGCAAAAGTTGGAGCGGCTCCGAAGCGCGGTGCGCGGCGACCGCGCGCAGCAGAGTCTCTTTGACCGCCTGCAAAGGCTGACCGCTGCCAAGCTGTCGGAACTTGATGAAACGATTCGATTGAGAAAAGAGCAGGGATTTGAAGCGGCGCAGAAGGTTGTGCTCACAGATCAGGGCAACGAGGAAATGAATGACATCCGGGAAACCATCCGCCGGATGGAAACTTTGCAGCAGGGGCGGGTGGCGGCGTTTGATGCTGAAACCGAGACGAGAAGCGCGCATGCCAAAACCGTTCTGGTGCTGGGAAGCCTGGTCGCTGTGCTCCTTTTCGCTCTTGCGGGTTTGATGAGCCACCGCGGCGTGGCCGAGCGCCGGCGCGCGGAAGAGGCGCTGCGAGAAAGCGAGGGACGGCTTCACGCGATCTACGATAATTCCAGCATTGGCATTGCCTTGAATGCTCTGGACGGGCGCTACGTGCAGGTGAATCAGGCTTTCGAGCAGATATTCGGGTATACGCAGGAGGAATTGCGAGGGAAAACCTTCGAGGACATTACTTTTGAGGATGAGCGAGGAATCAGCCGGGCGTTCGTTCAGGAGATGCTCGAAGGCAAGCGTCGCGACTACCAGGTGGAGAAGCGCTATTGCCACAAAGATGGCAGAGTTGTCTGGGCGCGCACGTCGGCTGCGCTGGTTCGGGATGAAGCGGGCCAGCCGCGCTTCCTGGCTGCTGTGGTGGAAGATATTACCGCGCGGAAGCAGGCGGAAGAAGCGTTTGAGCGCCTGACCCGCCAGTACGAATCCATTCTGAATTCAGCGGGCGAGGGGATTTACGGAGTGGACCTGGAAGGCAAGATTACCTTCATCAATCCGGCCGCGCAGAAAATGCTGGGATGGAAGGCCGAGGAAATCATTGGCCGTGTATCCCATGCTTTGACGCACCACACCAGAGCGGATGGAACGCCTTATCCGATTGATGAATGCCCCATTTATGCTTCCTATCACGATCTCGAAATTCATCAGTCCGATCACGAAGTCTTCTGGAAGAAGGATGGGACTTCATTCCCGGTGGAATACATCAGCACCCCGATCCGCGACGCCCAGGGCGTGGTGGTGGGAGCCGTGGTCCTCTTCAAAGACATCACCCTCCGCAAACAGGTGGAAGAAGAACTGAATCTTGCGCTCCAGATGAAGACCGACTTTGTGAGTTTTGCCACGCACCAACTGCGCACGCCGCTTGCCGGCATCAAATGGCTGCTGGAACTTGCCTTGAAGCAGGAAGGATTGCCTGAGGATGCGGTTTCGCTCATTCAGGATGCGCGCAGTTCCGCCCAGCGCCTGGTGGAAATGGTGAATGACATGCTCGGCATCACGCGCCTGGAAAGCGGCAAGGTGAAGCTCGAACCCAGGCCTACGAATTTGAGTGAACTGACCCAGGAAGTGTTAAAGGATGTCGGGTCTCAGATCGAGAAAAAGGCCCAGCGCCTCTCCCTCCGCGAGGAAAGCGGCCTTCCTTTGGTGTGTGTGGACTCGCAGATGTTCCGGCAGGTCATTCTGAATCTCGTCTCCAATGCCATGAAATATACCCCCTCCGGGGGAGAAATCGACATTCAACTGGGCCAGGAAAACGGCCGGGTCCGCTGGCAGATTCGGGATACCGGAATCGGAATTCCGGAAAAGAATCAGAGCCGGCTCTTTGAAAAATTCTTCCGCGCCGACAACGTCTACAAGGTGGAAACCGAAGGCACAGGGCTGGGCCTCTACCTGGCGCGCTTTATTGTGGAACGCTCAGGGGGGCAGTTGAAATTCAAATCCGAGGAAGGCCGAGGCAGCACCTTTTATTTTACGATTCCGGTTTAAGGAGGATGCTGAGAAAACCCGGAAGTGGGTCATCGTAAACCCTTCGCCTGTCATTCTGAGTGGAGTGCAGCGAAGCGAAGAATCTCTGTATTTCAGCTCTGGGAAATGTTCCCACATTGCAGAACCAAGCAAATGCGGGGATTCTTCGTCGCCTCAGAATGACGGGCTGGAAAGGCTTCGCGCGGAATGACAGCACGAATGGTTTTTTCGGCGTCTTCATGGAGTAGGGGGCAAAATGGGCAAAGGGCAGAAGAGAATTCTTCTGGTGGAAGATGATCGATACTTGCGCCGGGCGTGTGAAGAGAGTTTGAGGAATCATGGCTTTAGAGTCGTGGCGGCCGTGGATGGCGAGGAAGCCATTCGGAAAGCCGCTGCCGAGCCTTTTGATGCGATTCTGCTCGACGTCCTGATTCCGAAGTTTTCGGGCGTTGAGGTGCTGCGCGATCTGAAATCGAAAGAAAGCACCCGCTCGACGCCCGTGATTGTTCTGACGAATTCCTCGCGTGACGACGACATCCGGGAAATGAGAAAACTGGGCATCGATGGTTATCACGTGAAGGCGGAGTTATCGCTGGATGAACTGGCCCGGCAGGTGGACCAGTTGTTTGAAAAGATGAATAACAGGCGCGAAGCGGAATAGCGCCAGCGTCTCGCGCGGTCTTGGAGGAATCCTATGCAGTCTCAACCCCTGATGCAACAATCACGGTCCTGGAAGATTCTGATTGCGGAGGACGACCGCTTCCTGCGAAGAGCCGCCGAAGCGATGTTCCGCCAGCATGGATACATTGTGGTCACGGCGGCGGACGGCGAAGAAGCGCTGTGCCTGGCGCGCGCGGAGAAACCCGATCTGATACTTCTCGATCTGATCATGCCCAAGGTGCAAGGCTTCGAAGTGCTGAAAGAACTCAAGGCCGACCCCTCCACTTCGCCCGTCCCCGTCGTGGTGATGACCAATCTGGGCCAGGAAAGCGACAGGCAGGAAGCGGCTGAAGCGGGGGCCGCCGACTACGTGGTGAAGGCCAATCTTGACCTGGAAGACCTCGCCAAGCGAGTCGAACAGATGCTTGCTGGATTTGAGTCATGAAGCAACTGGAGGTCAGCGAAGACGAACTGCGCGCGCTGTTGGTCGACCGGCTGGCCATTTTGAGCAGCAGCGATTTCAACACGGCCCTCGAGATGGCCCGGCGCGTGAGGCTGCCGCTCATCAGCGTCCTCATCGATCGTGGCAGCGTTCCTCAGAATTTCCTGTTTGAAAATCTGGCGCGCGCCTGGGGCGTAGCCTTCAAGGATTTGAAGGTCAGCGACATCCGGCAAAACGCTCTTCACGCCGTCAAGGAAGAATTTGCCCGCGCTCACGTTCTGATTCCTTTCGATCTCATGGACCACAAACTCCACGTGGCCATGTGCGATCCCCGCGACCGGCGGTTAATTGAGACCATTCAAAAGACCACGGGATTCCAGGTGACGCCCTATCTGGCGACGCCGCCGGCCATCCTGCGCGCCTGCCTTCTCTACAAGGGAGACTTGCGGGAAATGATGCGGCGTTTTGGGGAAGGCGGGGCCGCGGTCCCTTCTGCGCCGCGCTCCGTAGCCGAGCTTCCAACCGCTCCGGAACTGGTCACCCGCATTCTGGAATATTCCATGCTCATGCAGGCTTCCGATATTCACATCGAGCCTTATGAATTGGAGTGTCTCATTCGCCTGCGGATTGACGGCTTGCTTCACGAAGCGCTCAGCCTTCCGCCCGAAGCTATGCCCCCCTTGATTTCCCGCATCAAGGTGCTGGCCGGGATGAGGATTGACGAGCGGCGCACTCCGCAGGATGGCCGTTTTGAGCCGGAAGTTTCCGGCATCAAAGTGGACCTTCGCGTCTCATCGATGCCCACGCATTGGGGAGAGAAGATCGTGATCCGCATTCTCTCCAAAGAGGCCATCAACCTGAATCTGGAAGACCTGGGCCTGATGTCCGCCGATTATGAGCGAACTCTCCACATTCTGCTTCGGCCCTTCGGCATGATCCTGGTGACGGGCCCCACCGGAAGCGGCAAGAGCACAACGCTCTACGCCATGCTCAGCCGCGTGGGCGCCGAGCGGAGAAATATTGTGAATATTTCGACCGTGGAAGACCCGGTGGAATACACGCTGCCGCGCGTCAACCAGGTCTCGATCAATCCGAGCGCGGGGATGGCCTTTTCATCCGCGCTTCGCGCCCTGCTGCGGCAGAACCCCGACATCATCATGGTGGGTGAGATTCGGGATCTGGAGACGGCTGAAATTGCGGTGCGGGCGGCGCTGGTGGGGCGGCTGCTGCTTTCCACGCTTCATACCAACGACGCCACCGGCGCGGTCCCGCGGCTGGTGGATATGGGAGTTGAGCCCTATCTGCTGGCTTCCACCTGACGCTGGTGGTGGGGCAAAGACTCGTGCGGCGGATTTGTCCGAATTGCCGCGAGAGCGTTCCGGCTGAGGGGGCGGCGTGGGATGCTCTCAGGTCGAGGCCGGACTTTGAGGAGTTGATTCGCGCTCTACAGAAACAAGGAGCCTTGGCGAAGGGCGCGAATCCTCTGGCCGGCAGCAGGCTCTTTAAGGGCAAGGGATGCATTCAGTGCGGTTCCACGGGATTTCGCGGACGGCTTGGCATCTTTGAGCTTTTCGAGATTGATGATGAGATTCGGCACATGATGACGAGACGTGAGGATGCCATGACCATCCGGGCCGCCGCGGTGGCCTCGGGAATGAAGACGCTGTTTCAGGACGGCTTGGCGAAGGCGCTTCTCGGCCAGACAACGCTGGAAGAGGTCTTCCGCGTGGCGCTGTAAGGACGGCCGGTGTCTGCCCTTCTCCGCCTGCAATTCTGAGGGGCGAAGCGACGAAAAATCTCGGCATGTGTTTGATTTTGAAAATACGGGGATTCTTCGCTTCGCTATGCTGCGCTCAGAATGACAGTGCGGGAAGGCTGGTGCACAAGCTGTAGCGGCGGTGTCCTCACCGCCGGATTTATTGAGAAATGCAGGCCGGCGGTGTCCCGCACGCCCGAACGATTGAATAATAAAATCCGGCGATGGGGAGACCGCCGCCACAATTAGAAATTCGATTGAGGGGCGTGGATCACGTGCCCCGCCACGAAGTGCGCGCTCAGGATTTCATCCTTCCGAATATCCACTCGCAGGACAGCCTGAAAGAAGGGAGGAAGTTTTTTTACAGAAGAGTGAGGAGCCTGAGTTCCAAGGTGGGCCAGAAGCTCTTCAGCGCCCGCCGGAGAAGTGACAAATTGCGCGGCGGCCTGAGTGCCAATCGTGGTGAGACCGCCGAGGATCACAATTTCCCTGCCCGGAGCAACGCCGGGCAGAAAGCTGACCACGGCATAGTCGGCGCGCAGAACCTGAGTTTTATCGTCCCGCTCGACTTCGTAGAAAGGCTTCTCGCCCGGCCGGGGATGGAGATTCACAATTCGAGCCCGCCATAATATTGGCGGACGCTGGGGCTGTTCAAAGACAAAATCCTGATTCAGCGGAAGCCCGGAGAGAATGGGATTCTCAAGGACCGAGCCCAAGAAGATCACATTTTGATTGCGCAATTCATCCGTCTTGATCAACTGGCTGCGCTCGACCTGGAGGGGGATATTGGCCGACAAGAGAAAGCGCGTCAGATCATAAACCGCCATCACTTCGCCGGTTCCCGTATATCCATCTTCATAGAAGACAGGTCCTGCCTCTTCCACCAGCCGCGGATTCTCCGCAAGCCGAACCGCTTCCTGGCCTGTTGCCGGAGCGCCGAGACCATCCAGGTCGCCAGCCTTCAGGCGAAGCAGGTCCGAAGTCTCCGTCACCAGAAACGTGGAATTGGAATAGGCCACGATGGGCGACTTCGAGTTTTGCCAGAAGTGGGACCAGATGGCGCGCACAACGTCATTTTCACGGCGGAGGTTGGCGGGATCCATTGCGGGTTGTGAAGCGCGCGCAGCGGGAGAAAGAAGCTGATAAATTTGCGGCGATAGCTTGACGCCAGCGAGGAAAACAAGAACCGCCGCAATTCCGCTGGCAGTCCAGAAAAGCGCGCGCCCATCCCGGCTGGTTTCAGGCTTCAGATTCGCCGGAATGAGCGGAGTGTCTGCCGACGTCGCGCGCGATTCCGCGCTTTCGGAAGCGGTTGCGGATGGCAAGCTATCCTGAACTTTCGTCGCCGGCACATGCCGTCGGGAGAACTGCGGGACGTAGTGGCCCTTCGGCAACTCGATCAGGATATCGTCCGAAGCGCCTTCGGTGGCGTAGTACTCTTCCAGTTTCTCTTTTAACCGGTGGGCCTGGACGCGGACGGAGGTATCAAGGCGGGGATCGTAATCGACAGTCTTTCCGAGAACTTCAACCGCGATGGCGTATTCTTTAATCTCCTGCGATTGGCCCTGAAGCGTCTTGCCGACAACATATTCCAGAAATTTCTGCAAGCCCAGCGTGTTCCGAAAAGTCGCCGAACGAACGATCTTCTCAAGCTGGCGGCGCTCGTCATCTTCCGTGATGACCGGAAAGCCATCGCTCTTCTCAAAATCCAGCATGAAAATCTCCCATGATTGAAAACATGGGATCGAATGAAATTACAGGAGATTACAAATTATAGTGACACTATTTGCTGTAGCGGCGCTGTCCCTTCACTTCGTTCAGGGCAGGCTCTCAGCGCCGAAAGACGCCGGTGGGGACACCGGCGCTACAGAAGAAGTCGTCACTATAATTTGTA
>DATGKJ010000318.1:0-3282 GCA_035294685.1 Terriglobia bacterium
TACAAATTATAGTGACACTATTTGCTGTAGCGGCGCTGTCCCTTCACTTCGTTCAGGGCAGGCTCTCAGCGCCGAAAGACGCCGGTGGGGACACCGGCGCTACAGAAGAAGTCGTCACTATAATTTGTAATCCTCAATAAGATGCATTGGGGAACACAAGTGAGCGCGTTTCACAATGCAGCGCATTTCTGAATAATTCGTGAAAAGGGGGGAATGACTGTACTGGGAGGTAAATGCAATTGAAGTGGAAGTTACATGATGCTCGTAGTAAACTTCTGACTTTTGGATTGATTGTTTGCCTTCTCCCCGCTTATGCCCTGGCTCGCTCCAGCAAAAAAGCGCACGGAGCGCAGCGATCGACGAAAAGCCCGCAGCATCACAAAACCTCCAACCATTCCACAGTGGCGCGGGCGAGCCATCATCGCCGATTCACCCATCACAGCAGCCGCTCCCTTCGCCATCGCAGGCGAGCTTCCAGTCGCCGATCACGCTCCCTTGAAATTCCTCGGGAACGAGCCGAGCAGATTCAAGAGGCCTTAATTCAGGCCGGCGACCTGCACGAGCAGCCCACAGGCCGGTGGGACGAACAAACTCGCGAGGCCATGAAGCGCTACCAGCAAGCCAACGGCTTTAACGCCACGGGTCTTCCGGACGCGAAATCGTTGATGAAAATGGGATTGGGGCCTCATCCCCTACCTCGGGATGTCGATCCTTTGGCGCAGGCCCGATCCGGCCTGACTCCGCCACCTCCCGCCAGCGATCGACCAAGCGCTCCAAATTTGCCGCAGAACGACAATTAATTCCTTGATTTCCAGCGCTTGCCTTCAGACTGGCCTCATTGAGGGCCGGGTGTCTGTGTTATCGCATGACGAAACCCGGCAAATTCCATACGTCTCATACGTATGAGACAAAATATACAAAATATACGCCCACTGGGCTTCCAGAACCTGCTAACCTGTTCTTGTCTGTCAATGATTGTGCGCACAGGAGGCAGGCATTGCAGTAAAAAAACGCCGGCGTTTTTCCTGATTTTCCTGAAAGACACCAGGAACGGTTTTCAAAGCTGAATAAAGCAACAACCCAAAGTCATTGATTTTCTTCAGTCCGAATCGCTTTTAAGCGGTTATCCGTCACGTTCTCGCCACCGCGCACCTTAAATACTACTTCACCACAGAGGACACGGAGGGCGCAGAGGCTTTCTCTATGTTCTCTGTGCTAAGCGCACCCCTACCCAACCATTAATCACTCAGAATCTTCATCTCTTCGGGATCCCAGCGGACCACCCCCTGGCGATCGTAACTGACATTGCTCAGCAAGGCCGCACCCGCGGCGCGGAATCCAAAGACGGCATCCTCGACCACGGGCTGGCGGCTGCGTACCGCATGGAAGAAATTCTTGAGATGATCGTAGCTGTCATTGTAATAACGCGGCGCAACGTATTTCTCTTCTCCAAGCAACGCCTCGCCGGTAGGATGTTCGAGCGGATACTTCTTGCGGTAGCTCGCAAGAAATTCTTTCTGCATGGCGTCTGAGAAGCTTGTGATCAGGTATCCCGGCTCTTTCTCCCGCGGCACGCGCGAGATGGTCACCCCCTTTCCGCCAATCGTCATGGTTCCCTCCGAACCGGTAAAAATCAGACCTTCGCTTTCTGATCCGCCGTCCACAAAATTCACGCGCAAGCTCAGATTGAAACCCTGGGGGTAATCAAACAACCCCAGCATCACGTCTGGAACGTCCCGCCCGTCGCGCCAATAGCGAAGCCCTCCGGTGGCAAAGGCGCGCGTCGGCCCGTGAGTGTTGGTCACAAAATGAGTGCCGCTGAACAGATGTACAAACAGGTCCCCGGCCACGCCCGATCCGTAAGCCTTCCATTTTCGCCACTGGAAAAAGTGCTCAGGATTCCACGGAATCTTCGGCGCAGCGCCAAGAAAGCGCGGCCAGTCGCAGGTCTGGGTTGAGGCATCAAGCGGCACCGAATAATTCCAGGCGCCGATTGAGGAGTTGCGATCCCACCAGGCCGTAACCATATTCAGTTCACCGATCGCCCCGGCAGCCAGCAACTCCTTGGCCTTGCGATAAATCATCGAGCTGACGCGCTGGCTGCCAATCTGAATGATGCGACCGGTGCTCTGAGCGGCTTGAATAATCTCCGGGCCATCCGCGTAGAGGTGGATCATCGGCTTTTCAAGGTACACATCCTTGCCGGCTTTCATCGCATCCACAGCCGCCTGCTTGTGCCAATGATCGGGCGTGCCGATGATCACCGCGTCGACATCCTTGCGAGCGAGAATTTCGTGATAATCGCGGGTAGTCTGAATGTCAGCGCCCCATAATTCTTTCGCATGGGTCAGCCGCCCGTCGTAGCAATCGGCTGCCGCCACAACTTTCACCCCCGGAACCTCGGCGGCGATTCGCGTGTCATACTGTCCTTGCCCACCCGCTCCAATCAGAGCAATCTGAAGATGATCGTTCGCGGATACGGGCCTGGCGGGCTCGCCCTGCTCTTCGGCAAGCAGGTGATGCTTGATGCCGCCGGAGACGAAAGTCCCGGCGGTCGCGACTCCGCCCGTTCTCAGAAAATCTCTGCGCGTTACCTTGTCTGCCATAAACTCCGCTCTGTGTCTGAAGTTCTGAGTGATCAGTGAAAAGTGACGAGTAGCAAAAAAAAATCTATCCAGGCGCCGGAAGGGATTGCTTGCTCATTACTCATCACTGTATAACTTATGCTGGGCTCCTTCCCTGTGATCACGAGGATCATTTTCCCGGCGCAATGCGATAAAGCCCTGCGCCGTGGGACGGAATCTCAGCCGAAAACTCCTGTGTGTAACTTCCCACGTCTTTCCGCTGCCAGAGATCGCGCACCGCGCACTTTCCGTGAAGCCCCAACTCGCTCCACCGCGCCCTGACCTGGGCAGGATGAGAATCATCCAGATTAAACAGCGCAAGATATTTGCCTGAAGACCCAGGAATGTTCGCCGTCCAGGCAATTTCTTCACCGCGCGCAAAAAGTTGATGATTGCCGCTGCTGCGCTGATCGACGGCCAGAACTTCAGGATTGTCGAACAGTGAGAGCGTAAATGAATCCAGGCTCGGCAAATCAGCGCCGATCATCAAAGGAGCGCGAAAGATCAGCCAGAGCGTCATCAAGGTTCGCTGCTCATCATGAGTAAGGCGGGTCATTCGCGCTTGATCTTCAAATCCGCGAATGCGCAGGCGACCCAGCGGCAGCATGTCGGGATCGGGCCAGTGGTTCGGACCGATATAAGGCGCCCAAAGGCGGCA
>DATGKJ010000319.1:0-6060 GCA_035294685.1 Terriglobia bacterium
AATCGGAAGCGGCGTCGCCGATTCGTCGGCGCGGCGGTAAACGACCTTTCCGCTTACGAGGGTAGCCGTCACAGCGCCCTTCAGTTTCCAACCGTCAAAGGGCGAGTTGCAGCTTTTGGACTTTCCCTCCGCGGCATGATAGGTCCACTCACGCCGAGGATCAAAAATCGTGATATCCGCCGCTTCGCCAACTCGCAATCGACCTAATGATTGATGGATGATGCGCGCTGGATGCGAGCTGAACAATTCAATAAGTCGAACCAGCGAAATCCTGCCGGGATCAACCAGTTGAGTCATGGCAAGACCCAGGGCTGTCTCAAGGCCGATGACGCCGAAGGGAGCGGCTGCGATGGATTTCGATTTGAGCTTTGGCGCATGCGGGGCGTGGTCGGTGGCAATCACATCCACCGTGCCATCCGCAATTCCTTCGAGGATGGCGTCACGGTCTTTCGCGCTCCGCAGAGGAGGATTCATCTTAGCGTTGGCGCCATATTGTTCCACGGCTTTTTCGGTGAGCGTAAAGTGATGCGGCGTTACTTCGCAGGTCACGTGGACGCCGTTTCGTTTTGCCTCTCGCACCATCTGAATGGAGCCGGCGGTGGAAAGATGAGCCAGGTGGAGCGGCGCTCCGGTTTCAGCCGCCAGCGCCAGGTCGCGCGCCACACAAGCATCTTCTGATTCATTGGGGATGCCTGGCAGCCCCAACTTCTCGGCTATCGGACCCTGGTTGATGACGCCTCCTGCTGAGAGCGCAGGGTCCTCACAGTGATCGATGATGGGAAGGCCGAGCGCGCCAGCGCGATCGAGAGCCTGCCGCATCAGACTGGCTGTCTTGAGAGGACGCCCGTCATCCGAGAAGGCAACGGCGCCCGCGGCGGCCAGCGCCGCGAAATCAGTAAGTTGCGCGCCCTCACTTTGGAGGGTGGCCGCAGAAATCGGAAAGACGCGCGCCAAGCCGATCTGGCGGGCTTGCCCGACCATGAAGCGTGTCAATTCCGGACTGTCGTTCACGGGCCGCGTGTTGGGCATCGGACAGACTGCCGTAAAACCCCCTGCCACGGCGGCTTCGAGCCCGGTTTTGAAAGTTTCGGAGTCCTCGCCTCCCGGCTCGCGGAAGTGGACGTGCAGGTCAATGAATCCCGGACTTACAATTTGCTTGTGGGCGTCAAGGGTTTCGTCCGCGGGCGTTGAAATCTGGCGGTCCATGAGACGAATCACGCCGTCTTCCACCCAAACATCGAGTTGATCATCGATTCCGTCTTCAGGCGAAATGACACGTCCGCCGCGAATCAACAGTGTGCTCATCGTGAAGTTAAAACTGACGGCAGTGTCCTGAATCCGGCTTGCATCATGTGGCACGGCCATCCTGGCCGTGGCGGTTCAATGCTTCACGGGCGAGACGCCCGTGCCACACGGCGAACTGGGACACTGCCAAACTGACCAAAACGTTGACGCAGGTTTCATGCGGCAGTTACAATAACTTTTACAGCCAACCTGTTTAGAAAACCGTTCTGAGGAAATCTGAATGAATGCTAACGACCTTCGACCGGGCATGGTCATCAAGCACAACAACGAGCTTTATTCCATCTTCAAGGCCGAACACCGAACGCCGGGGAATCTGCGCGCCTTCGTTCAGGCGCGCATGCGGAATCTGCGTTCCGGGGCAATGATCGACCATCGTTTCCGCTCGGAGGATGAAGTCGAGCGCGCCATCATTGACGAAGCTCCAATGCAATACCTTTACTCGGACGGCGATTCTTATTATTTCATGAATACCGAGACCTACGAGCAACTACACTTGCCGAAAGAAGTGGTGGGCGACCGCGCGCAGTATCTTGTGCCGGACGTCACCTTGCAGGTCACTTTTTACGAATCCCGCCCGATTGACGTCGTTTTGCCCCCCACTGTGGACCTTAAAGTGGTTGAGACCGAACCCGGCATTAAAGGCGGATCGGCCACGAACGTCGGAAAGCCTGCCAAGCTTGAAACCGGCCTGATTGTGCAAGTCCCTCCTTTTATCTCCGAAGGCGAAACCATCCGCGTGGATACCGCCGAAGGAACCTATCTGGAAAGAGTGAAATAACCGGTTCCCACGCGGGGTCATGAAACGCTCTTGAAGGGAATCTGATGTTCAGTCTGGAGCGTCAGCCCCTCCGGCGTTACAGCATAGATGGCTTCATGCCCGGGCGGCAGCGCGCCTTGTTCCACCGCCTGGATGTATTCGCGTTCGATCAGGTAGCGTAAAGTGACAGTTTGCGGCGTGACCTCGATTTTGCCGTTGTAGAGATCCTGCTTCTCCCATAGATTCTTCAGCGAGTTCCCATCAAAAGAATAGAGAATTGCCGTCAGTCGCGGCTGGCTTTTACCCAGCTTGTTGCCGTAAACGATAAATCGAAAATCTCCTGCCGGCGACGGCGGCAAAAAAGCATAGTGCAGATCGGTTTGAGGTACAAAATTCGTGACGGCTGCCATCCGAACCGTTCCCGCTTTGCGTTGAAATAATGCGACACAGTTCACGCGGTCAAAATCAGACCAGCCAAACGTGTATCCCGCTGCGATCAACTGGACGCCGTTCCAGGGCCTGGCTGCCACCGCCGGACGGCCGAAGAATGGATAATGGAGCTTTGAAAAGTAGTTCTCAAGCTGCATTCGAACCTGCACGTCGATCGGATAGCGCGACGACGCTCCCGACGCGGCATTCCGGCTCATCCAGCTTTCCAGTGAATCGAGCGCCAGCTTTTGAATCTGCTGTGGAATGGAGCCAGCGTCCGCCAGTTGCACGTCGTCAAGCTGTTGCGCGAGCGCGTTGATGCGATCCGGCACGCTCTCGGGAGAGTTAGCTTTCTTGCCATGCCGCTTTGCCTGCGCCGTGCCTATTCCCATCAGCGGGATCACCAGCGTCAGCGTCAGAAGGCGCCGCAGCTTGCCGCGACCGAGCGGATTCCAAAGATATCGGGAAACGATTTCTTCCGCCTTCATCTCACAAATCTCCAAAGTTCCTTTCCGCAGGGTTCTCCCCTCGAGGGTTTTGTTCCTGAGATATCCAGTATAGGGCGCTGGCGCGCTGGCGCGATGGTGTCGATGATGCGCAGGCGCGCGACAGCCAGCTTTTGAAGGGAATCAATATTGATGGACTCGGACCACCGAGTCCTCATTGAAAATAACAAACAGCACGTGAGGAGGCTGGCCATAAAGCCAGTCTTCTTCCTCGGAGCCGTCCGGCTTATCTTCCCGGATTTTCTGGTCCGGCGGTCCTTTAGCGGATAGCACCGCGCTCTTGCTCATGCCGATCACCACCTGATGCTTCTGGATGGCGTCCTTGAACTGCGGCGGCACGGAAGGAGAATAGAGCACCGTCGGAGCGCGGCGGGAGAAGTCCAAAACCTCGCTTAAGAGCGTTTTCACCTGTTCCGCTGTGGGATGAGGATCGTTCTTGGGAAGTTGAAGAGTGATGTAGGAGCCGTTGGAAGGAGTGGTCGGGTTCTCGCTCGAAGCAACGGGGACGGGCATGGGGCCCATGCCAATCTCAAGGTGCTGATACCAATGCTCGCCGCTCTTCCCGCCTCCGTTAATGGCAAAGACGATGTGACCCGGTCTGAACTTGATTCCTGTGATCTCGACCGGCCTTCCGGGCTTGACGGACATCCCCTTTTCTCGCAGCTCTTTTGCTGCCTGAGCCTGGTCGATCTCACCCTGAGAGTTCACATGGACGCCGTGCTTACCCCAGGGCAAGGGAATCTTGGCCACCGCAACTTCGTGCGCCAGCTCTCGCACGATCAGGATTTGGTCAAAGTGTTCCATCGACTGCCGGGCGTACAGCAAACCGTACGGACCCGCGATGAACAAGGCCAGAAAGAATAATGCGCTATTGCGGAAACCCCTCGGCAAACAGCTTTCGTCCTTCATGTTTGCCCTCCCAACTTTAGAAGAGCTGCCTCGGCCCTTAGACACTCCCATTGTAACGCTGTCTGGCCTTGAAGCAAGAGGCATGTGTGCAACGGTTGCTTATGGCCTGAGAACCGCTTCGGGCGGCTCGGAGGGCGTCAGTTCTGGCCGCGCTTCCTCCCTGCGGCGGCCGAATAGCCCGCCGACCCAGCGCGCGAACGAATCGAGGTAGGTGTAATAAACGGGGGTGATGTAAAGCGTGATCAGTTGAGAGATCACCAGGCCGCCCACCACCGCGACGCCCAGGGGCTGGCGAGAAGCTCCGCCCGCTCCGTAACCCAGAGCAATAGGCAGCGTGCCGACCAACGCGGCAAACGTGGTCATCATGATGGGCCGGAAGCGGATGAGGCAGCCCTGATAAATAGCGTCGTGGGTATTCTTTCCCTCCTTGCGCTCCGCTTCGAGGGCGAAGTCGATCATCATGATGGCGTTTTTCTTGACGATGCCGATCAGCATGATGAGACCGACGAATCCATAGAGGTCAAGATCCATGCGGAAGAGCATCAAGCAGCCTAATGCGCCAACGGCCGCGGACGGGAGACCGGAGAGAATGGTGACGGGATGAATGAAGCTTTCATAAAGAATGCCCAGCAGGATGTAAATCACCAGGATGGTGATGACCAGCAGGATGCCCAGATTTTTCAGGGACGATTGAAAAGCCTGCGCCGCGCCCTGAAAGCTGGTGGTGATGGAAGCCGGCAGCGCTTCGCGCGCAAGGTCTTCAACCTCGTTCACAGCCTGTCCCAGAGAGATGCCCGGTTTGAGATTGAAAGAAAGGGTCACCGAAGGAAGCTGGCCGGTATGGTTCACGGCCACAGGCCCAAGGGTTTCATGGAGGCTCGCGACCGCGCTTAAAGGCACTAGCGACCCATTGGAGGAGCGAATATAAAGCTCAGCAAGGTCAACCGGGCCCCGCTGAAACTGAGGCAACAATTCGGCGATGACCCAATATTCATCGTTGGGAGCATAGATGGTGGAAATCTGGTTGTCGCCAAACGCGATGGCCAGCGCATTTTCGATTTGAAATGCCGTCACGCCCAGCGAGTAGGCTTTATCGCGATCAATTTCCACGTTCACTTGCGGATTGTTCATCTGCAAGTCGGTGTTCACATCCACCAGCCCCGGCAATTGAGCCAGTTTGCCCAAGAACACGTCCGAGTCGTGATAAAGCTCGTCGGTGTTGGGACTTTGCAGGGTGAATTGATAAAGCCCTTTGGTCAACTGACCACCGATTTCGATGGGAGGCCGGTTTTGCAGAAAAGTGAGGATGCCGGGAATCTGGGCGAGCTTGGGGCGCAATTCGTTGATCACCTGGTCAGTCGTCAGTTTGCGTTCCGGATAGGGTTTCAAGTGCAGAAAGACGAACCCGGAGTTCCCGCCCGGGCTCGGACCGCCCACGCCGCCAAAGGCCATAACATCCTGGACATTCGGATCGCTCTCGCAGACGTTGGCCACCGCTTTCTGGTGCTGCTTCATGGAATCGAAAGAGATGCCCTGCGCCGCCATGGTGAAGCCGAAGATTCTTCCTGAATCCTCGCTGGGCAAAAAGCCTTTGGGAATGGCGATGAAAAGATATCCTGTCACCACCAGCAGGATCAACGAAGCAAGCAGCGTCGCCAGCCTGTGGTCAAGGACCTTCCTCAGACTCCAGTCGTATTTCTGCAGGAACCAATCCCAGACCCGCTCGATCGCGTTGTAAAAGCGCCCGTGCCGCTCGCCCTGATGAGAGCGGATGAACCGGCTGCACAGCATGGGCGTAAGCGTCAGCGAGACAAGACCGGAGACGAGAATCGCCATCATGATCACCACGGCGAATTCGTGCAGCAGGCGTCCGATGATGCCGCCCATGAAAAGAATCGGAATAAATACCGCGGCCAGAGAGAGCGTCATCGAGAGGATGGTGAAGCTGATTTCCCGCGATCCATCGAGCGCCGCTTCCCAGATGCTCTTTCCCATCTCAACGTGACGCACGATGTTTTCCAGCATCACGATGGCATCGTCCACAACAAAGCCCACGGAAAGCACAAGGGCCATCATCGAGAGATTATCGATGGTGTAGTTGAGGAGGTACATGACGGCAAAAGTGCCGATAATGGCCACGGGTAATGCCAGGCT
>DATGKJ010000320.1:0-3820 GCA_035294685.1 Terriglobia bacterium
AATTCAAGCTCATGGCTGATCCGGTCGCGGCTTACAATCACGAGCAAGCGCTGCGGATGGGGAGGGAGCTTGAGAGGCTGAACTATTACTGGTTTGAAGAACCGCTCTTCGACGTGGATTTCAACGGGCTTCGCAGGCTCGCGTCGCATTTGGACATCCCCATCTGTGGCACGGAAGTGATTCCCGGCCATCACTACTCGACCGCCGAGTGCATCGCGACCGGGGTGGTGGATATGGTCCGCACGGATGTGTCCTGGAAGGGAGGGATCACACCCGTGATGAAGACTGCGCATCTGGCTGAATCTTTTGGTTTCCAGTGTGAACTGCACACCACGATCTATCATCCTCTCGAAATCGTCAATCTGCACTGTTGCTGCGCGATTTCCAATTGCGAATTCTTTGAACTTCTGTATCCACTTTCCTACATGGAGTTCGGAATGAAAAACAAGATTGAGATTGACGCCGAAGGGTACGCTCACCCACCCGAAACGCCAGGGACCGGAGTGGACCTCGATTGGGATTTCATTGAAGATTGCACCATTCAGAGACGATAACTCTATGCGCGATTGAAGCCGGTAGGTTACGACGACAAGGAATTGTGGAAGTTTGAAGATTGATTCGCAAAAGCGTGAAAGGGAACAGAATCATGAATCCGACCAAATTGGTTCGGCACGGGCAGGTGTTGAAGGTGCGTCCTGAGAAAATCGATGAGTACGTGCGTTACCATGCCGCCGTCTGGCCCGAGGTTTTACGCACCATTCAGGAATGCAACATCCGGAATTATTCCATTTTCCTCAAGGATGACACGCTCTTCGCATATTTCGAGTACATCGGCGATAATTTTGAAGCGGATATGGCGAAGATGGCCGCCGATCCTAAAACCCAGGAGTGGTGGGCCATTATGATGCCGATGCAATTGCCGATTGCGACCCGCAAGGAAGGCGAATGGTGGGCCGAGATGAAAGAGGTATTTCATACGGACTGACCCCGCGGCCGGTAGGGATGCGCGGCAACGGCTTGGAACGCAGAATTGCTATTGCCCTTCTGGCGTTCATGCTGGGATTTCCCTTCTGCGGAACGGCTCAGGAACTTGACGCGGTGGTGACAAAGCAAAGCCGTTCGCCGACCCGCATCGCCGATGAGATTGCCGATCCGGCTGAGCGCAAGGCTTATCTCGAGCTTTTCAAAAAGCATCCTCCCGCCGAAACCGCCGCCCTCGCTGAGGCTTTTCTGGCGAAGTATCCCACATCCTGGGAACTCGGGCAGATATATGCCATCGCGGCAAGAGCCTTGATCGACCTCAATCATTACTCTGAGGCGCTGGACTATGCCCGCCGGTCGCTTGCGCTCTATCCTGAGGATCCGCTCCTTCTGGTTCCGGTTGCCAATGTTCAGGCGCAGGTGCAGGATGTATCCGGCGCCGAGCAAAGCGCGCAGGAGGCGCTCATCGATCTCGACCGCTTCACAAGGCCCGCCTCGGTGTCTGAGCGTGACTGGCCCGTTTTGCGGCGGAACCTTAAGGCTTCCGCCTATTTCGCTCTGGCACGCGCAGAAACAGACGAGGCGTTGGGCTCTCGTGACCTGAGTCAGCGGGCAAGATTGCTTCGTGAGGCGCATTCCAACCTGGCGCAAGCGCGGGAACTCAATCCAAAAGATGCGGAGATTGTCTATTTGCTGGCCCTGGTTGATTTGGCCTTGGGTAAGCCGCGTGAGGCCGCCCTCGGTTTTGCCGAAGCTGCCCAGGAAGGCAGTCCGCTCCGGTCGAAAGCGACGGAACGCTTGGAGAAGCTGTACGCTGCTCTTCCGTCGAAGTCCAGCTTTAGCTTTCAGGATTACCTCAAGAGTCTGCGCGCGCAAGCTCAGGCAGAAACTCGCGCCTCGCAGCCTCGCAATCAGACTTCGTCTGTGCCGCTGCCCGGCTACGCAGGTTCCCAATCCTGCCGCTATTGCCATGCCAACATCTACGAGGCTTGGACTCATACCGGCATGGCCCGAATGTTTCGGCCTTATCGCCCCGAGAATGTGATTGGCGACTTCACGGTTCACAACACATTCTATGGAGGCGATCAGGCGTTCCTGGAAAACGGAACGCTTCAGGTCATCCCCGGAAAAAACCGCTGGCTCTTCGCCCGCATGTCCATCCGTCATGGCCGCCATTACTTCGAGACCCGCGACTACGATGGCCGCTGGCGCACTTATCCGGTGGATTACACGATCGGGTCTAAGTGGGAGCAGGGTTACGCGACGCGCTTGCCGGACGGTGGGATTCAGGTTTTTCCAATTCAATATAATGTGCGGCTCAAGAGTTGGGTGGACTTCTGGCAGTTCATTGACCCGCCCGGCAGCCCGCGCGCGGACTTGCATCAGTGGGGCAAGATGGGCGTTTGGACCAACTACCAGGTGAATTGCGCGGTGTGCCATACCAGCCAATTGAGGAACCCGACGGGGGAAGACTTTGCCACCCAGGGCCTTGTTTTCCGCGAGCCGGGCGTTGATTGCGAGATGTGTCACGGCCCTTGCGCCCGCCACGTCGCTGCGATGATGAAGGGCCAGCCCTATCCCAAGGGAGCTTTAGACCCGCCCGTGGATTTTGAGAGGATCAGCGCCCGGGATTTTCTCGCCATCTGTTCGCAGTGCCATATGCAGTCGGCTGTGCGTGAGCCAGGCCCGCACGGGGAGTTGAATTACTCGACACAGGGAGAATTCTTCGAGCGTTACCGGAGCCGGCCTTACGATGAATTCTCGCACCTCGGATTTTATAAAGATGGGAGATTTCGACAGACCACTTTCATTGTTGAGGCGCTGATGCGCTCCGAATGCTACCGCAAAGGCAACGTGACCTGCGCCGACTGCCATGACGTTCACGGGCCCAATGCTCAGGCAAACCCCACCTCGCTCAAGTTTCCCAAAGAATCCAACTTGATGTGTACGCAATGCCATACGGCCCTCAAGGATCGCGTTGCGCTGGCGCGCCACACGCATCACGCCGCTGGATCGGAAGGCAGTCGTTGCGTCTCCTGCCACATGCCGCGCATCATGAACGCTCTGCTATTTGAGGCGCGAACTCACCGCATTGATGATATTCCGAACGCCGACAACACGCTGCGCTTCGGACAGCGAGAAAGCCCCAATGCTTGCCTGCTGTGCCACCAGGATCGGGACGCGCAATGGGTGAAGCAGCAACTCGTGGCCTGGAATCCTTCGCCCGGCGGGAAGGCCCTGCGGTGATCTATCCTCCGAACAGTTCTTGTCGGCCGGGCAGCCGTATGTATGGCTTGCTCCTCGCGCTGCTTCTGATCCTGCCGGCTGCGACCTCAGCAATAGGGCAAACGGCAAAGGCCCGGAGGGCAGGGCGGAGCAAGCAGGAGAAAACCGAGTATCTCAACACCGCGCCAGGAGTGCGTTACGTAGGCTCTAAAGCTTGCGCGACGTGTCATGCGGATATTTATCGGCAGTATTTTCAAACCGCGATGGGCCGCTCGATGGCGCCGCCCACTAATTCCACACAATGGAATGTCCTCACCGCTCCGGTGACCGTGCACGTTGAGAAGTTCCATCGCGATTACGAAGTCTTTCGCAAGGGATCAGACTTTTATCAAAGCGAATATGAAATCGCTTCCGATGGAAGCGAGGTCTTCCGCGACACGCATCCCATCGCTTACGCAATCGGCGCGGGAGAAAATGGGATTGGCTATCTGATTCGCCAGGGGAAGTATCTTTTTGAAGCGCCGCTTTCCTACTACACGCGATCTCGCGCCTGGGACCTTTCGCCGGGCTATGAACTTGCGGATTACGGATTCCACAGGCTTGTGCCGGAATC
>DATGKJ010000321.1:0-8421 GCA_035294685.1 Terriglobia bacterium
TGGCGTAGCGCCACGCTGCGAGTTCGTACTGATAGATCACATTGTCATCCAGGATGACGACATCTTGCGGCAGTTTGAACTCACGATCGTCCTGGCGGCCATTCACGGTATGGTAGCGAACCCTGGCCATCCCCTGGCTGAAATCCATCTGAAGGCGGGAGGAGCGAGCGCCTTTCTGATTCCAGGTGTAACTGATCGGTTGAAGCTGCGAATTTAGGATCAGGTCGGGAAACGTCTTGAAGTCTACCGGGTTGCCGTCCTGGCCGGCGCGAAACTCAATGCGGGCGCTGGCTTCGAGATTTTCGCCGCGCGCGTGGATGCGAAATTTCTCTATCCCGATCTGCCGCCCGTTCAGCATCAGAATAAACGAGCCTTCGTCCTCGGTGGCAGGCGGTGATTGCGGAGGCGCGGAGAAAAGGGAGGGTGAAGCGGCGATTAAGACCGCGAGGAGCCAATAAGCCATTCAGAAAACCTTCAGGCGCAGGATGCGTTCAACAACCTCCTCGGGCGCCTGGCCATCCGTTGCAACGCGAAATTCAGCGAGGCGGTAATAGGGCAATCGCTGGTTGAATAATTGCGCAAAGCTTTCGGAATCGCGGAACAGGGGGCGGTCATCGATGCCCGCGCACCGCCTGCGCAGCTCTTCCAGGCCGCAATCCAGCCAGATGGTCGCTCCTCCGGTGCTGCGGATGAATTCGAGGTTAGGCTCCTGCACCCAGGTTCCGCCGCCCAGTGCAATAACCGCTGGCTCGGTCTTGGAGGCTTCGGTGAGAGCCGCATGCTCGATCTGTCGGAAAAAGGGTTCCCCCTCCTGCTCGAAAATCTGCCGGATGGTAGCGCCCTGCCCCGCCTCAATCGTGGCATCCAGATCGATAAAAGGCCAACCCATGTTGCGGGCCAGCAGTTGCCCCACGGTGGACTTGCCGCTTCCCATGAATCCCAGGAGGTAAATAAGCTTTTTGCGATGACGAGCCATTCTATCCCAGTGCGCTGTTATCGTTGCAGGTTGCTGAAAAACTCTCTGCGCATGCCATGCCTCTCGGCTGTCATTCTGAGCCCTTCGACTGCGCTCTCCAGAAACTTCACCTAAGTTGTTGATTCTGCGTAGAGGCAAACAGAAGTTTCTGGCACTATGGACCCGCCAACCGGCGGGCGAACACTCAGGGTAAACTCCGCGAAGAATCCCTGTGTTTCCGCTAAGGGCAAACTCCGCGAGGAATCCTGACAGTCGTGATGAGTGGAAAGTGACGAGTGACGAGCAAAAGCAATCAGAACTTTGGATTGATTTTTGCGCATCACTCATCACTGTCTTTTTCTGTTAGAGCCTGATTATAAAAACCAGCCTGGAAGATTGGCAAGGGCCGCGAGCGCGGTAAAGAAGGGCGGGAATTTCAACCCTATGGATGGCTGCAAATTACAGTGACAGCTTCGGCTGTAGCGCCGGTGTCCCCACCGGCGGTTTTTCGGCGACAGAAAATGTTGTCGCGGTAATTTGCAGGCCTCATTGAGGTTGGGTAGTCTGCGGACGAATTCGAATGGTGCCGCTATAAGAAGTCAGTTCGAGGGTAGCTGCGCCCTGGTTGTGCATGCCCAGAAGCGCGTTGCCGTAGAAGGAAACTGAACGATGATACCGCTTATGAGTCAGTTTCATATCATCGATCAGCTTGCCGTGCACCGACCGCGCGTTGAGTTCAAACGACGCGGAAGGCGGGCAGAAGACGTCGATATCGCCGTTATAGGAGGACATCACATATTCCCCGGCGGCGATGGGGTTCCCTTCATAGACAATCCTTCCCGAGGTTGTCCGCGCATGAATGCGCGAGCTGGAAGGAGACAGGAATTCAAGATTTCCGTTCACAGAAGAGGCTTCCACATAACCGGCCGGGCGAACAATCTGAATCTGCCCGCCCACCGATCGCGCTACAATCTCCCCGGAGGCGTCGCTGATAATGATATTTCCGCCCACGGACTCCACCCAGACATCTCCATTCAGCTTATCGATACGGACCAGCCCCTGGGGGTTTCGGATTTCCATGCTGGAGCCCACGGGCACGTCCAGCGTGTAATCCACTTTGGCGTTCGATCCCTGAAGACTTCGATCCAGAAGGTGAGTTGCGAGGTGAATCTTCTCCGCGTCTCCCTGGGAGGGAACCTCTTCCGTATCAATCTCGATGCGCGGCGAAGCGATCATATAAACCGCGTGGACTACCGATTTCTCCCAACCCCGCACTTCGACCGTGCCGGTAAGATTCGTCACAGTGATGCGGGGCGCTGGGATAGTGTTAAACGTGTTTGAGCGCTGGAGAGGGCCCTCGCACCAGGCGCTGGCCGGCACCAGCAGAATCAGGAACGCCGCCCAAAGTTTTCTGTCTACGTGATAATTCATCTGCGTTAATCGGCCATCCCCGGCCTGCCCTCTCTATCGCAGGTTATACTCCAGCGCTGACTGAAGCACTTCCGCCTTCTGAACGTAAGCGGTTGAAAGGTATTCGCGCGCCAAGTCGTTTTCAGGCTGCTGCTTCATCGAAAGCTCGCATTCCCGGATTTCCCCATCGAGCGAATCGAGGCTCTTCTGATAAGTTGCCTTCATCGAAGGCTCCAGCGAAGCTTCGTTGGCCTGGTAAGCCTGCTCGAGTTGCTGAATGGTTGCGCGAAGGCTCGAAATATCCCTGGGCGCCATATACCCCTGGGTGAACACCGCCGAGTGGATAACGTTGGCCGGCGGCGCATCCGAACGAACAAGATAACCCGGAGCTTTAAATAAAACAACCGCCATCACGGCTGCCGCTGCTGCTGCTGCAAACGGGGCGGGATGCCTCACAAGGCTCCTGCTGCCCCACGGCGCCCAGCGCCTCCAAAAGCTGACCGGATCGTGAACGATCCCTTCCTCAATCAGAACCGCGCGAACGTTCGCCCAAACCCTTGCCGGAGGCTCCTCCATCCCCAGTTCCGGGCTGACCTTGCGGATCAGATCAAGGTCTGCCAGCAAGCATCGGCAGAAGTCGCACTCGCTGGCGTGAGAGAGCACTTCAGAGTTGGAATCGCCTTCCAGATAGGAGGCGAGGTTCACCTCAAACTTTTCGCACGCGTCCCCCAGCTTCATACCTTTTTCCATCCCCTCATCAATCACTGCGCCCTTCTCCTTGCCGGCGTCGGCTGCCGCGCCAGCTTGTTCTCATCGCGCCGCAGAACCTCCCGCAGCTTCAGCCGCGCTTTATGGAGTTGGGATTTTGAGTTCCCCACCGAGCAATTCATAATCTGCGCAATTTCATTATGCTCGTAGCCTTCCACGTCGTGAAGAACAAAGATGGCGCGATATCCCGGCGGCAACTCTTCAATGGCGTTATGAAGTGAGATGCGGTCCACCGAACCCAACAACCGGCGGTCGTCATCTCCGTACTCGCGTTTCACCGGCTCTTCCTGAGAGTTATCCATCTCGTCGAGGGAAACCCTCGGAATATCCTTCTTGCGGAGATGCATTAAAACCACATTCACGACGAGGCGATGCAGCCATGTGGAAAATGCAGATTCTCCGCGGAACGTTGAAATCTTGCGAAAAAGCTGAAGAAACGCTTCCTGGGTCAGGTCCTCAGCTTCCGCTGTATCGCCCGTCATGCGAAGGCACAAGGAGTAGACTCGCCGTTTGTGAAGTCCGTAGAGAGCGGCGAATGCCTCCTCCTCGCCTCGCTGTGCGCGCGCGATAAGCTGGCTCTCCAACGCTGGCTTCGAAGCTGCGTTTTGATCCTGGGCCAAATGATTTCATTTCGCGCCGCACTTCCAGCTCTTTGGGTTCTGATGCGGCGTCTGAATTGAAAGTTGTATCCGGGTTAAAGACCTGCCCCCACTCGCCCTCGCCCTGGGAAGCGAGATCCTCAAGGGCCCTGGGACAGGCTTGCAGGGTCGGGGACTCACTGGACCTCGATAACGGCCTTGCCAATCCCAATATTCCCGGCTGTATCGTAAGCTCGTAGCGAGATGACGTGCTCACCCGGCACGAGCCCCTGAAGCCTTACCGTAAAGGTCTCGCGTTGGGAGTCCACAATCCCGTCGTCCGAAAGAATCTCCTTCCAGTGATCCTCGCCCGTGGAGACCTCCGCTTTCTCAAGAGGCGAAACTTTGCTCAAAGCTTGAAAGCGGATCACAGCCGTCCGACCATCCACCTGCTGGCTGATTGTCTGAATCGCCGGGGGGGTGTTATCCACCCAGAACGGCGCGCTGACCAGTTCGGTTTTGAGCGCGCGATCCGGCGGATTGGATGCCTCATCGGAGGCCACCAGCCGAATTTGATATTCACCGTCCGCCAGAGAATCCGGCTCAAGCGTGAAATTCGTATCTCTTAAATTCCCTTTAAGCAGGTGCCACTGCTGCTCGTCCGCCGACTTGATATAGAGAGAATAAGTAATCTGGTCGCGGTTGGGGTCTTCAGCCTGCCAGCTTACATAAATGGGATGCTTGCTCACGACCTGTCCTCCCGACGTGTCGTAAACCGTCGGCGGGTTGGCCGAAGTTGTTACGGTGCTGATCGGTGTGACGGTCATCACCGGGTTTGACGAGATAATGGGAATGCCTGAGAGGCTGGTCCTTTCGTTCCCAGCGGTAATCGTCAGATTGCGAATCTCAGGCGGAAGATTTTGATTTAAATAGGCCAGACTGACCTCGACCAGGCTGGGGCTTTGGCCATCCGAACCGTGAAAAACAGCCTTCCATTGCACATAACGGGCAGGCGGGCTCTGGATGGCGCTGCCCGGAGGGTTCGTGTACGGCCCCGCCCAGTCGCTCCAGGTGTTATCCGGCCGCGCCGAATTCCCGGACCGCGTATAAAACTGAAGGCCACAATGGGCGGGCACTTCCGCGCGCCACGAAATTTCCCCCCAGCGCGAAATGAACCCGGCGTCTTTAACCTGGGACTCGTAAGTGCCTTCGGTTCCCATGGTGGTGCCGATTTGAATCAGCTTGGCGATATTGCTGGTGGCGACGAACAAATCGGAACCTTCGGGCAGAATCCGCGTGGGCAGGGACTCGCGGGTTTCGGTGAGAAGGGTCAGCTTGGGGCCGTCGGGAGACGGTTTCAGATCGAAAATGTGCCCGTTGGCGTCGGTTGAGAACAAAACATCGGAGCCGCGCGTGGCCAATCCGAAAATACTCTCGTTATTTGAGGTCCAGAGCGTCTGCGCCGTATAGTTGGGAAGGATTTCGATGAGCGCGCCGCGACCTAGCGCATATTGATGATAAGGTTGCACACCGGCCGAGACGTTAGGATTCACCGAGGGAGCCCTGCCGCGCCTCTGAGGCGCCCGTTGCGGTTGCTGTGGCTGCTGCGGTTGCTGCGTTTTGACCGGATCGTCACCCATGTTTCCGGCGGAGGCGACCACCGTCACGGTGGTTGCAGGGGAAGAGGCGAGAGTTGGCGACGTGGAAGGAAGAACGTATCCGGGCACTGCTCCCGGAACGTTGTTCCCTAAAGCCGCCGCATAGATGCGCCCCTGAGCATCCGTCGCCAGAGCGTGAATTTCGGGCAGATTGGCCTGATAGAGGACAAAGGCCTTTCCCTGAGGGCTGATGCGGTAAATCAGGCCATTG
Organism: Terriglobia bacterium; assembly: GCA_035294685.1. Taxonomy (GTDB): domain Bacteria; phylum Acidobacteriota; class Terriglobia; order UBA7540; family UBA7540; genus RH2-MAG17b. The sequence goes on from DATGKJ010000321.1 coordinate 5,581, forward strand.
GGTTCGCTGCCAGCAAGCAGATTTCCAGAACGGTCAAACGTGAGGCACATAATGTGAGTCTGATTGCTGGAAAAAAAGACCCCGCCTTTGCCATCGCGGTCAATTCGCAAAATCTCGCCTCGGTCTCCAGTGCCCACATAGAGACGACCTTCAGGATCAAAAGCCAGAGCCCAGATGTATTTCACCTTGGGGTCGTAAAAGACGGAGGATTTGCCCTGCGGGGTGACGCGATAGATCTTTCCTTCCGGGGAACTGCCGGCGTAGAGGGCATGATCCGGGCCGATAGCCAGCGCAAGGATTTCCGGCTCCGGCGCCTGGAAAAGCAGCCGTCCGTGGCGATCCTGATCCAACTCGAAGACTTTCCCCTGATGACCTGTTCCGATATAGAGGCTGCCGTTTCGCCCAGCCACCACGGATAGCGCTACCGTCTCATCGGGATTGAAGATGGCGCGGGTTTCGGGAGCCAGCGTCAATTCGCCGTCCATACTCACCGAAACGCCTTGTAAATTCCCCTTCAAAAAGCCTTTGAAGCTGCTGGTCCTCCAGAATTCTGTATGCGTTGCGTAGAGGGGAATAGCGCAGAAAGCAATGGCCAGGAGCCATGCGGGAAAGAACTTTCTATCAGTCATGCAAAGGGCCTTTCTTTAATCATTAAGACGGGAGGTTGGGCAGCTTTGTTACATGATGACTGGATTGGGCGTTCTCCTTCAACAAAGCCCGCTGATCACCCAAAAGGAGCGGGCGAAAGTCTAGCCCGTAAAATTGCGTTGCTGCCCTTGTGGATCAATCTAATTTTAAATATTTTACAATGTAAAACTTTTAATGTTTGGGGCGGCATCGCTTAGGGTTCGTTCCTGAAATTTTACATATATGTCCGTCACAGAACTTGCATGATTCATCGCTTGGAAAGACGACCGCAACTGCGTGGAGACCTCTCTGAGACATATTGACCATCGCAGCCTACCGTGTACTGCTCAGCACCCTCAGATAGAGCGTCTGTTCCCCCTGAATCGAATAAGGAAGCGTCTTGGTTTCATAGTCGCCCACCACCGAAGTGCCGCGATAAGTGATTTTGCTGGACACCGCAGGGTCCGCCATAAAGGTCTGAAGCAGCGAAGGGGGCGGCGAGGGATACTCCGTGCCCTCCATCACAAACGAACGCTGCGGAGCCATCAGCAAGGCATAAAGCCGATTATCGCGGCGGGTGCGATTCAATTCCCGCACCAGTTGGTGAAGGTCGCGCGGTGGATTCCCAGGGCGCAGAAACTGCATTTGCAGCATATTGATGGCTGTCCCGCTGCCCACCACCAGGGAAAGCGTTTTGTCATCAATGCTGTCAGGGATTTCGATGGGTATTTTCTGAGTCAGGGTTTGGCCGGAAGGCGTCCGCTCGACGGCAGTAACCTCAATGCGATCTCCGGGCCGCACTTCCGATCGCGAGCTCCAGACCTGTTCCAAAACTGCTGCCCGATTCTCGTTCTGGGAGATAATATTCAGGTCAATCCCGCGGATATGAAGATCGGGGAACTGGCTGCTGAGCAGATAACTCAAGGGCACGGCGACTGCCGCGCCCGCGGAACCCGCGCTGCTGAATTCCGAAGAAACCACGTCATCCACCTTCACCGCCTCGCCATCCGAAAGCAGGATTTCACCGTTCAGTTGAATTGTGGAAGGCCCCACCATCCTCTCCGTGCTGCTCAAAGCGGAAACGATGGCTATGTTGACGAGAAGCGGAGAAAGAAGCGGTTGCTGCGCCACTGCAAACCTGTAGTCCGTTTCTCTTCCGAGCGACGAGTGCAGATGAATCTGAACGGGAATGGTGGGAGACTTATCCCCCAACACGCCGTAGATCGCGCTGAAACGATCCTGGCGGATGCTGCCCACGACCGGGCCGGGAGCGTCGATCTTGAACGAGGCTGTCAGGCTCGGAACGATTGCCAGAACCCGCGCTTCAGCAAAGGGCACTTGCGCTGGACCCAGCGTGAACACCTGATGTCCGCAAGCGTAAAGCCGATTCCCCTGGCGATAAGTGACCGTGCAATCGACGTTCAGGTTCAAGTCGCCCTGCATCAGCATCAGGCTGATCATCGAGCCGGGAACAATACTGGCGTCCGACGTTGGCGTTGATTCCTGTCCTGAAGAGATGTCCGAAGAGGAACCGGCGGAGAGCACGCCTCCCCCCATCGGCTCAAATCCGAGGTTGCGCAGCAAGGGCGTATACTCGGAAATCACCGAACGATCAAACCCGTTAAATCGAAGCGGAAGACGGAAATGGCCGAGATCGATGGACTCCTGTCCAGCCCAGGGCTGAAGCAACCTGGCCCAGAGTTGCGGGGTGGAAACGTCATTTGGAATCCATCGTTGAATAATCCCGTTGGGAGAGGGAGCGGCGGCGCTGTACCAGGGGATGCTCGAAGCGAGCTCTGCATGACCCTCAGAATCCGGCCCCGGAGCCACCTGCAACATATCCTGGATGGGAGTAATCAGCGTGTAAGGCTCTTTTGAGAACGGGAAAGCAGCCGAGACCGCGCCCAGGAGCTTGCCGTCCACGTAAACCGGGCTGCCGCTCATTCCCTCGGCAACGCCCGCTTTGTCAATGGCAGGGCCGGATAAGCGAGCCAGGATCGCATCCCGCTTGGGCGCCAGGACATTCTTCAGAACGCCCAGCAGTTCGACTTGAAATTCCTGAACCTTGTTTCCCTGAAAGACAGTCCTTCCCACGCCCTTCAGGCCCGGCCGAACGTCAGCGAGGGGGAAGAATTGAATATCCTTCTGCGCCCGAAGCGGGAGACAGGGAGAGAAGACAAGAAGAGCGAGAAATAAGGTGAAAATACGTTGCAT
>DATGKJ010000322.1:0-6796 GCA_035294685.1 Terriglobia bacterium
CGGTGTGGTTGTAGTCGCTCCGAACGGTCCGTTTCCGGGTGTTGACGGCCCCGGGGCTGCGGGCGAGGGCATATAAAGCTTGGCAAAGCCGCCACGAACAACCCATTTATCCCGCGGAGAATAAGCGAAGCCCAGTCGCGGCGCCAAGTTCCGGAAGTCCGTGGGAACCATTCCACGGCCGCTGACACCGGGAGAACTGGGGAACTCTACTGCGCCTGTGAGTGGTCTCCCGGAAAGGTTTGCAAAATACTGGTCTAATGTCTGACCCGTCGTATTCGGGCCTAAAGCGTCTCCCAAAGGGTTCGTCCGGGTGGGATCGAATCTGAATTCGTGATTGAATCGCTCCGTGTAGGGGGTTGTGAAGTCATATCTCAATCCGAGATTTACCGTCAGTTTTGGGGTAACACGGAAGTCGTCCTGAACGTACCAGGCGGCGTAATTACTGGTATAAAGCGAGCTGAAAGCCGCATCCATTTCGTCGCTCGAAAACAGGCCCAACTCAAAGTCGGTTAGAGGATTTCCTGTGTTCGCAGAGCAGTTGAGCGGATTGGGGCCGCAACTGAATCCTCCTCCGAAGTTGTACGCTCCTCCGAACCTCTTAAAAAGATTGTCCGCCGCTTGCAGCAAAGCGTACTGGAACCCAGCGCTGATCGTGTGCTTGCCGTGCGTCTTCACAATGCCAAACTCATAGACATAGTTGGAGTAAGGCTCTTTGAAATTGTTCCCAAAGCCGTTCCCCATCGGGGCAAAACCGCCGATGCTGATGTTCGGAAACGCAGCGCCACCGTCATGAGCAATGGCATAGCTTTCCACCGCTCCATTGGCAAAGGGTCCCCCTAACGAGCTGACGTTAAAAGCCGGCTGGTTGGAGTCATCGATCAGACGGGACCAATTCCCTGCTTGAGTGACAACCACTGTAGGCGAGGGCGTCCACGTCCAGGAGAGGACCATGTTGTAGCCGTTTTGCAGGTTATCGCGGGTCGTTACACTTTGCGCGTATGCAACATTATTGAAATAATTCACCGGGATCGTATGGTACAAGCTGTGCGAATACCTCCACATCAGCCGGTGAGCGTTGCTGACGTTCTCATCGACTTTGATATCGTAACGATTGAAATCCAGCGGAGCTGCGCCGGAAACGAAGTAGTTCCCAATGCCAGTATTCAGACCGCCCGGCGCTAGGAATCCAGGGTTGTTAGGCATGGGGAAATAATTCATGATCGATCCCCCGAACGAGTTCAGCATGCTGCTCGGAATCTTATTACCCGGAAATGGCTGGCGAAGAGTCTGCCCCGTATTGGGATCGACATAAGTGCTGAAAGGATTGTAAATCGTGATTGGACTGCCGCTGGTAGAGAAGTCGTTGGAAAAGTCTCCCGCTCTCTCGGCAGCTGTAGGCACACGAAGAGAAAGGGGCAGAAAGCGGGTTTGACTCAATCGTTCAAGGTCCATAAACCAGAAGGTCTTATTTCTTCCGTCGTAGATCCGAGGCAACCAGACTGGCCCGCCCACTGCAAAACCGTATTGGTTTCGCTCGGTATGAGGAATGGATTCACCCGCCCTATTGCTGAAGAGATCGTTCGCATCAAACGCGTTATTCTGCAAAAATTCATAGACGCTCCCATGCAAACTATTCGTGCCGCTCTTCGTGACGATGTTGATCACTCCGGCGCCGCGGCCAAATTGGGCAGAGTAATTGTTCGTTTGGGCTTTGAACTCCTGGGTGTTGTCGGGAGTTGTGATAATCGGTATGGATAAAAAGTCTCCTGCGTCGATCGTTACATCAACCCCATCAACCATTGCGGAAGCCTGATCCCGGATTCCGCCGTTCATCGAGAAATCGAGACGCCCCTGATAGGATAAGCCGTTGGAATCGGCAAGCCCGGCGCCCGTTCCGCTGGCTCGATGGTCCGTGGTGACCCCCGCAACCAGATTGACCAGTTGTGAGGGATCGCGAAATGTCAGAGGCAACTGCTGCCCCATAATGCTGTTGACAACTCCCCCCAGCGAGGAGGTCTGGGTCTCCAGACTTGTGGCGGCGGCTGATACGCTGATTTGTTCCACAATTTTGCCGGGCTTCATCACAACATTCAGATTGGCTGTTTGGTTGACCTGGAGCGTCACAACGGGAATCACCACATCCGCAAAGCCAGCCTTTGAGATGGAAAGCTTATAGGACCCCGGCCCCAGGGAAGAAAAGGTATAGTACCCGGCATCGTTGGACGTGGTGCGATGTGGCAATCCTCCGGCGTTGTTCAGCAAGGTGAGAGAGGCCCCGGGGATGACCGCGCCGCTTTGGTCAGTTACTCTCCCCGTAAGCGTCGCCGTGGCGCCAAGGCCTTCCTGGGCATACCCCCGATTTACGTAAATCGCTGCGCATAGGATCGCCAGCAGAAATATCAAAGTTGCTGTCAACCATGGATATTTGCGCGCCATTTTAGGCCTCCTGTCGAAAATCTCGACCCGACTGGAGATGGACCTGTTTACCGCTTATGCAGGCTGCCGAAAAAAACCCGCAGCCTGTCATTCGAGGAGTCGCAGGCGGTTCTGCATGCAGCGAAGCAGGAATCTTGCAAGCCCTTTGTTTGCCGAGCGGGACTCCTCTCGAAGTCCACCCTGAGCACAGCCAAAGGGCTCAGAATGACAGCATGCAGAATTGATTTTCAGCACACTGCCAGGAAAGTCTCCTGAAACCACTGCTTCTCCCGTATCGTCGCAATACGCCGTTAGGTTTTTTCCGCCCATGCGGTTGGAAGCAATCACCCCTCGGCCTCCTTCACTCATCTTGGAGCTTCGACATTGCAACATTTGATTATCAGATGTCGGACATCACACTAATGTAATGCTTTTTATCGTATGGCTATCGCTTTGTCAAGCAAAAACTTTGCAACCTGCCGCATCGGCTTGCGCCGCCCCTATCTGACTGACCTACCTGGCAGTAAGGGGTAGGAAACTCAATGGCAGTGATTTAGTGGGCTGCTGAAAGAGGTTTCGAGCCATGTCATTTGGGGTCTTCAGCTTTGCGGAATAACAGAGTGGACGCGCTTTTCAGCAACCGATCAGACTCTTGCGTGTAGGCTGGCTGAAAAATTTATGTGACAAGAATGTAATGAATGAGTTTGCTTTAATGGTCTTCGTGGAAATGCGTTACCGCTTTTAGCCGTGCGACGTTTTCCGTGGAAGTTTGGATGACGTCTTATGGGGCAGGATGAGCAGTTTCCCCATCGCGTTCAAATGATCCGTCATCGCTTTCCGCGCTGCTGAAGGTTTTTGTACGCGAATCGCGTTGAGGATTTGTTGGTGATGTTGATAGGCCTCTAAAGCCGCGTTAGGCTTTGAGAGGGATGCGAGAATCCATTCGCGCATCAAGTTACGAATCAGAGTCAGAAACTGGCTCAGAATGGGATTGCGCGCCGCGCTTGCAATAGCGAAGTGGAAGTCCACATCTGCCTGAAGATACTCCTCGCGCTGGGTCGGGTTCATGGTCTCCGCCATTCGTTCAAGGCAAAATTGAATGGCCTGGATCTGGTCAAGATCTGCTCGTTCCGCTGCCAGACCCGCAAGCTCAACCTCAATCAGCTTACGAGCCTCCACTAATGAGCGAGGCTCTATACCTGCTTGCAAACCGAGTGAAATCGGGCGAACAAGGAAGTCGGACCTTTCTCGCACGAACGTTCCTTTTCCCCGCTCCACCCGAATTAACCCAACCACAGATAAGGCTTTTAAGGCCTCACGGATGGCTCCTCGGCCTACTTCAAATTGCCTTGCGAGTTCAAACTCGGAAGGAAGTCGGTCCCCAGGCCTGTAATTACCTTGCGTCAGCAGCTGAATCATCCGCCTGGCGATAGCCTCCGTTAGCGTCTCACGGCTCCCAAGAGGAATCCCGACCTTAGTGGCATCCTTTGTGGCCATATAGATTTTCAGATAGTATGATCCACTCCTTCCTCAGCCATATCTCGCATCATAATATCAAAAATAATTCTGATATAAGGTCGGATGTTTTGGCCTCGCTGCATTTCTCATTTAGGCGCGTGATAGACTTCAGCCTTAGGATAGAAATTCCTGAGATCATCCAGGAACGCCACAAACCAGATCACATTCCTTCCCTCTTCCCGCACGCGCGCGCTTTGCGACCGGCGGTCGTAGATGATCTGAATGGATTGCCTGCCCAAACGGTCCTTCACCAATCCGCTGGCCACTTTTTGCAGTTCAAAGTAGGGATAGATCTTTTTCACATTCCCTACCGAAACCAGCAGCGCCGGACGGCGCGGGAATTTCCATTCGGCGTAAGGATCGCGGCGATAGTCGCGAGAATATCCGGTGTTAAATGACAAGACCAGGGTATCGGGATGCCTGGCCCTCCACGCGCCCCAGGTCGTGTTTTCAGCAGTTAGCATTTTCAAGGGCATTCCGGTCATCGGCCCGGTCACCGCTTCGGAAAGCAGTTGCGACCAGAGGCTCTCGGTCTCGCGGTCGTAATAGAGCGCATTGCGCTGATAGAGCCGTCCGGACACGCCAAAGATGTAACGCTTGCCATGGATGATCGGGTCGTAGACCACGCCCGAACCGCACAGCGGTCACCAACTGACCAGAATTGGGCGGCCTCCAATCGAATCGTTCACCGCCTCGTGCCAGTTAAGAATCCGCACAGGATAGGCTTTGGCCTGGCCATTCAGGAAGACGCCGAGGATGCGGTCGGAGTCTTTCAGGAGGGCGTTTGCCTGAGCGGCGGTGATGAACGCCGGATGATCCAAGGCAGGAATATCGTCCTTGGAAAGCGTCCCAATCCGAATCTGATTGAGCGGAATCAGGTGGCGTGTTGCGTTGAAGGGTTTCTGGTGAGGGCCGGCGAAGATGAATTTAGGGGTGCGCTCGATGGTAACTTTCTGGCCAAAGAGCAGCCCGGGATTCCAGCCCACCGCCAGGCCTAAGGTGAGGAATGCAAAAGTCAGATGAAGGCACCGCATTCTCACCATGCCGATCTTCATGGCCTGCCGGAAGCTGCCACATCGACCGGCTCATACATGATGGCCTGCGGCTGATGGACCTTCTCATAAGCAGCAATGGCGTCTTCAACGCGAAGGGTAAGGCCGATATCATCCAGGCCCTTCAGCAGACATTCGCGGCGGAAGGGGTCAATCTCAAAGGTGAGCTTCAGGTCGCTTCCGTCGGTGACAATCTGATTTTCCAGGTCAACCGTGATTTGATAGCCGGGAGCGCGTTCCGCGCGGCAAAAAAGTTCGTCCACCTGCTCTTCCGGAAGCGTCACCGGCAACATTCCGTTCTTGAAGCAATTATTGCGAAAAATATCCGCAAAACTCGGAGCGATCAGCGCGCGGATGCCGTAATCCAGAAGCGCCCACGGCGCGTGTTCGCGGCTGGAGCCGCAGCCGAAATTGGCGCGCGCCAGCAGGATGCTGGCTCCGTGATAGCGCGGCTGGTTTAACACAAAATCAGGATTGGGCTTTTCGCCCTCTGAATACCGCCAGTCGTAAAACAGCACGCGCCCCAGGCCTTCCCGCGTGAGCACTTTCAGAAACTGCTTGGGTATGATTTGATCGGTATCCACATTCACGCGATCCAAAGGAACCGCCAAGCCTGTATGTCTTATAAACGGTTTCATTCGCTCTTACCGTCGAAATGATGAATTCTGAATTCTGAGTTATGAGTGGCTGGCCTCTTACAAACCACCACAGTCATTGACCCACTACTTAATCTCAATCACCAGCCTCTGATCATTCATAACTCACAATTCATCATTCATTTGTCGTTTCCGGCCATTCGCGGATATCCACAAAATGTCCGGCGATTGCGGCGGCAGCCGCCATCATGGGGCTCACCAGGTGTGTCCGGCCGCCTTTGCCCTGGCGGCCTTCGAAATTGCGGTTTGACGTGCTTGCGCAGCGCTCACCGGGCAGCAGGATGTCAGGATTCATGCCCAGACACATGCTGCATCCCGAATCACGCCATTCAAAGCCAGCCCCACGAAAGATTTTATCCAGACCCTCCTGCTCGGCCTGCGCTTTCACGCGCCGCGAGCCGGGCACCACAAGCGCCTGCTTCAGAGTACGAGCAATCCTCTTCCCTTCCACCACGCGCGCTGCGGCCCGCAGGTCTTCAATGCGAGAGTTCGTGCAGGAGCCGATGAAAATGCGATCCAGGGGGATGTCCATGATCCGTGTTCCCGGCCGGAGATCCATATACTGCAAGGCTCGCTCGGCAGCCTTTCTCTCATCCAGGTCCTGAAAAGAAGCTGGGTCGGGGACCGAACCGGTCACGTCCGTCACCATGCCGGGATTCGTTCCCCACGTCACTTGCGGAGTGATCTTCTCGCCGTCCAATTCCACCACCCGATCAAACTTCGCTTCGGGGTCCGAGGCGATCGATTTCCAATAATCCACCGCAATATGAAAATCTTTCCCGCGAGGTACAAACGGGCGACCTTCCAGATATGCAAACGTCGTCTCATCCGGAGCCACCATGCCCGCGCGCGCGCCCGCTTCAATCGACATATTGCAGACCGTCATGCGGCCTTCCATGGAAAGACTCCGAATCGCCTCGCCGGCGTACTCAATCACATGCCCGGCGCCTCCGGAAACGCCAATCCTGCCGATGATCGAGAGGATCAAATCCTTTGCCGTCACGCCTCGCGGCAACCGCCCGTTCACCTGCACCCGCATGGTCTTCGATTTAAACTGCGAGAGGCATTGGGTGGCGAGCACGTGCTCCACTTCGCTCGTGCCAATGCCAAAGGCCAGCGTGCCAAACGAGCCGTGCGTGGAAGTGTGGCTATCGC
>DATGKJ010000323.1:0-5116 GCA_035294685.1 Terriglobia bacterium
CGCAAACAAGGCATTGGCCGTGTCTTTGTCCGCAACGTAGATGCGGGCCAAAGCCAAAAAAGCATCGGCATCCTGCGGGCGGCTCGAGATCGCATCCTTCAGGTATTGTTCCGCCAGATCATAAAGACTGAGGGCCGCGAGCGTGTCGGCAGGTTCCAGAAATCCGTTCGTATCCGTGTCGTTCTCGCAGACGCTGATTTCAACCGGCGCGCGGGCGGGAATCACGATTCCCAGGTCAGCGAGCGCAGACGAGGGATGGGTTATATCCGAAGCCGAGGTTCCTGCGGCTGCTTGCTGGGAATTGTTCCGAAGCCAGCGCCTGGCCTTGAGGCCGTAATAGCTGTTGGCAAAACGCCGCTCAAGAAACCGAAAAAACTCATCGGCCCGGGCGGAATCCCCCTGACGGCTCTTGAGCCAGCCCAGCCAATAGAGAGCCGCCGGGGTGCGTGAGGAACCCGGATAACGATTCACGAAATCGCGCAACGCTGTTTGAGCATCATCGATTTTCCCGGCCAGCACATTCGTCCACGCCACGCGCCACGAGGCTTCAAGAGCGAACGGATTCTGCGGGAAATCGTGCAGCAGGCGTTGATAGTAAGGAGCGGCAGTCTGCCAGAAGCCCTGGCGCACAAAATAGCTGCCTGCCAACGCCAGCGCGTTGCCGTAGTAAGACGAACGTGGATAAAGCTGATAGATTTCATCGAGCGCGCGCAGCATGGCAGGCTCATCATCAGCGCGCCCGTAGGCATCCACCAGCAGAGAGAGTCGCTGCGCATCCCCCTCGGGATTCCGGGGCATCGGCTGGCTCAGCGCCTGGATGGCTTCAGAATAGCGGCGCAGGCCGATCAGGCATCGCGCCCGCGCCAGGCGCCACGAATCCTGTAGCGGGCTTTGCGGTTCGCTCAACAGCAGATTGTCGTATTCGTTGAGCGCGCGTTCATCGAGGCCGCGCGCGAAGAGTTTCTGCGCCCGTTCCGTCTTGATTTCGTCAGAGACTTCCGGAAAGCGGGAGCCGAGGCGCGCCCGAAGTTCACGAAGAGCGCTTTGGGCGCTTGTAGCCTCTGAAGCGGTGGGAAATTCATAGTACACCTGCTGATAGGCGCGCGCAGCGGCAAGGTTGTTTTGCTGAGCCGCATAGGCTCGCGCATAAAGCAGAAGCGAGGAAGGACGGGAGCCTGCTTTCGGGTTTGCATTCAGAACTGCGAGGGCCCGATCCGGGTGGCCCGCCTGGATGAGCAGGCTGGTCAGGAGGTCCATCACGCGCAATTGGCTGGCACTTTCAGGATGCCTGAGGTTAAAGCCCGTGAGCGTCTGAATGGCCTGTTCATCGCGGTTCAGGTGTTGGTCTGCCAGCGCCTCATAGTATTCGGCGAAACTTGAAAGGGAGCATTCCGTTTCAACCGCTTTCGCCAGATCATCCGCCGAGGCTTCATACATTCCGGCCTCATATTCCCGATACCCCAGAGTAAGGTAGGCCAGCCCGCGAGCCTCGTCGCTGTGGGTTGAGCGCGCGTAGCGCCGCAAGGCGTTCCAGCCGCGGCGAGATGCGGCTCGCGCGGCAAGGGTTTTGAGCGTCGGGCTTACGGCCGCCGGCGCTGATGTTCCTGCGAGGCCGATCGCCAGGGCCACGAGCGCGGCAAGCAGGAGTCGATGCTGGGAGCAGGAGAATTTCACTTTGCAGGCGGGGGATAATCCGGCCCCAGGAGGGTTGCGTCGCTGCCAGCCAGAATCCTCACGATTTCCTCGTGGAAATAATTTCTCTCCCCGATGACTGAGGGGCCGAAGCGGCTTTCGTAAGCCTGCCGGCTCCGGTCGATGTGAGACTTCAGGCGGCGATAGAGGTCTTTGTGGGACCGTCCCCGCTTTACCTCGTCCCGGTTATAAAGCTCGATTTCCGAGACCAGCAGGCGGGCATAACGCATCGCATCCTGATGCAGCTTCTGTTGGGCATCACTGAGTTGCGAGAGAGTCACTTCCGCCGCGTTTTCCGGCGGACGGGAGACATCTGTGGCAGGCGTCTCTGAAACTGACGCTGAGATTGAGGCGGTATTCGCGGCGCGCCAGGCGTTTTCAAGCTCCTCAAACTGGGCGTTCACCGCGGTGACTGAGCGCTCGAACTGGGCGCGCAACTCCTGAATGCTGTGTTCGATGGTCTGAAGCCACTCACCAAACCGACCGATCTCCTCCTGAATGCACGCGCGCACCTGGCCGAGCATCTCGCGAGGGTTTTGAGGATGATCTGACAAGGCAAGGGTTCCCCTTCCACCGAAAGTTATTATCGCATCAGTGCCGCTTTGGGTGTCAAGGAAGGCGTATAGCGAATGACGCGACGGCGGAGTTGCGCGCTCACTGTCGCGTGTTTGGGGAAGGGAACTGGCGTTCTATAGGGCAGGCCACTGCGATGCTGGAGCAATCCTGAGGGTGCGGATTGCGCCGGAAGATAAGGGTTTCTCTACAGCGACCGCGCATTACAAATCATCGTGACGTTCAATTCCGTAGCAGCCCTGTCCCTTCTATTTCGTTCAGGGCAGGCTCTCAGCGCCGAAAGACGCTGGTGGGGACAATGTCGTCCTCGCCCGATGTCTTCCTCTCTCCAGATGGCCATCACATCGCCTTCGCCGAACAGAACCTGAGCAGCAATGTCTGGCTGCTGTGGAGCCGCTAACGAGCAAAGAGTTTTTGCTGGAAACGAGTCCTGCGTATCTTTATGCTTTCTTCATGTGGCGCCAGGAAACCAATCCGATTGCCAGCAGGCCGCTGCCAAGCAAAAACAGCGTAGCGGGTTCTGGCGTGGGAGTAATTTCCGCCATCACCCCCTGGGTTTGTGCGAGGGTAACCCCGGCGGTGATGTAAAGCGCATTCTTTTGAGTGCCCGCCTTGCCGTTGCCAAATTCCAGCGTCCAGAGAGCGCCGTTGGTGATGGGCTTGCCAGAGAGATCATCCAGCATGCCAAGGAAGTCTCCGTTCGAGGGGTTATAGGCGCTGATTTCGCCGCTGCCGAAATTGCCCACAAGCAAGTCGTTGCTAAAAGGACCGAAATCGGAGGGCGCCATCGCCATGCCCCAGGGGACATTAAGGCCGTCGCCTTTGCCCGGATTAATGAGTTGCTTGATGAACGCGCCGGTTGCATCATTGAATTCAGCCACGGCGCCGTTGCCATCCCCTACCACGGGCAGCCCGTTTTTGCCGATCGGCGCGTAGGCGACAAAGAGTGTGCCATTCATATCTTCGACGTTATAGGGTTCATAGCCCGAGGGCAGGCTGGGGTCGGTTATCGAGAGCGTGGTGTTGGCGCTCCAGTCGCTGTTGAAAACCTCGATTCCCCCGTTGGCGTTGAAGTTGGCCGCATAGAGCAGGCTCCCTGTGCCGTTGATGGCGAGCCCCGTATAGACAGCCTTGGGAGGAGGAGCGCTTACCGAGTTGTTGACCTCGATCACGGCGCTCGTAAGGCCGCCCGTGCTTCCCGGATTCCATCCCGAAATCGTGCCGTTCAGATTCGCAAAGATAAAAATCGACTTGACGGTTGCGGTCCCTTTGGTGGCGAGCGGGAATCCTGAACCGGTATTGAACACAATTCCCGTCGGTCCATTGGGCGGGAATCCATTCATGGAAGGCACGGTAGGAACACTGACAGTCAGTGGAAGCTTCGTGCCATTACCCGTATAAAGCGTCGAAACATTCGTGCCCTGATCAGAAACCCAGAAAGGCGTTGCGGGTCCCTGAACCATACCCCAGGGATTAATCAGATTCGGATCGGTCGTCGTTGCGGGAATTGCGCTGCTGTTTGAGACAAGATTGGTTTGCACGTACTGCGCCTGCATGAGTGAAGGGATCATGAAGAGCGCAACAAGCGTAGCAAGGAACAGGTAAAAGGAGCGGTTCGTGGGCCGGGGACGCATAACACTAACCTCCCTTTTGGAATTGTCGATGTCCATGAAAAATAGTCCCGTCCCTGACGATTGTCAAGATAAGAACTATGAATTACCGAATTCGGCAACAACCTATCAGGTAGCCACTCTATTGACATGCCATTCAGTTTGCGATAGGCGGCTGTCGAAAGCGTTCCCAAGGCTTGTCGTTCTGACACCAGGCGCAGCGAGGCGGAAGAATCCCCCGTATTTCCCGCTCTCCATAGGAATACACCCTCCCAACGACTCAGCCAAAGTTATCTTCCACTACATATTTCATATTATGAAATCAACTCTATAAAAATTATATAGTTAGGGTTCGTTTCCAAAAAAATATGTTGGATGATATCTCTCCAGAGACCCTGCTCCCTTTGTGATCTCGGAGACCCCATCAAAATACAGCCTGTTGATTCCAAAGACCGATTAGGGTTCGTTGGCAAGAATTTTAGCTCTCGCCCACCACTCCATACTCTGGGAATTGCTTTCTTCGGTCACCGATCACGTATTCATGAATTCCGTGAGTTCTTCTGTAGTGGAATATTCTCATGCCCGTTCCAACGATTTTCATCTGGCCGGTCCGGCGAAAGCGAGTGGATTCAACTCCAAGGATAGCCTATATTAATAGTCTAGGAAAATCAAGATGCGGATCGGCTTCAGCAACCCGCCAGGCGGAGATCGGGCAGGGGCGGTTGGTCAGGAAATGGATTCAATTCCTGGCGGCGGTAATAGGGGAATACATTTCCGGGCGGCGGTCGGCAATGCGGTTAATCTCATAAATTCCGGGAATGCGGGCGATGCGGTTCTGGTCCGCAGCCGCAAGGTCCACCTCAGCGTAGAGGATGGTTTCCTCCGTCTCGCCTGCCTCAGCATGGACTTTGCCCATAAAATCGACAATTTGCGAATGGCCGGCAAAGCGGAAGCCGCGCTCCTCGCCGACGCGGTCGGCGGCGACCACAATCAAGTGATTTTCGGTGGCGCGCACATTCGGCACGTGCTGCCAGGAATCCGAACCGACCGGGAAGTTAGTGGGGATCGCCAGCAGTTGCGCCCCCTTCAATTTCACCACGCGGCCGGACTCGGGAAACGTGCAGTCGTAGCAGATATTGATGCCCAGCCTGCCGTGCGCGGTGGCGAAAATCGGGAAAGGTTTATCGCCGGGCGCGACGTAGCGATCGATGCCGAGATAGGGCAGATGAATTTTGCGATGC
>DATGKJ010000324.1:0-5366 GCA_035294685.1 Terriglobia bacterium
GCTCCCGCGCGGAATACTGTGCGTTTTCCGGGTTACAGGCAAAACCCACAAGGCGCCGGCGCTGCGCGCCGGGAGAAAAAAGGATTTAGAGACGATTTTGCTTGACATCGCTGACGACCTTAGAGATGAGCGGAGCGCAGCGAAGCGAAGCGAAGAATCCCCGCATTTAGAGAATGCAACAAATCACTTTGTGGAGTTGGATTCCAACATCTGAGGAGTAACTTTGGGAGCGCCGAAACTTGCCGGCACCTGGAAAGCGCTGCCATTGGGATTGGAATAAGGCTGAACGCGGTATTTCCGAAAGAGCGCCATTTCGCGCTGCTGAGCCGCGCTGTTTCCCAATTCTTCGTAGACTCGGGCGAGCAAAAAATGGGAGACGCTGTTGTCGGGATTCAGCCGCGCCGCCGCAAGCAGGTGGGGCAACGCCTGCTGAGGTTGTTTCAGACCTATCAAAGAGCGCCCCAGGGCGATTTGGGCTTCTTCAAATTGGGGATTGAATCGAATGGCGCGCTCGAAAAAGGGAAGGGCTTTATCCAGCTTTCCGTCCCGCCGGTAAATCTCGCCAATTTCGTATTCGGCGAGCGAATTTTGGGGGTTGCTGGCCAGATCCTCTTCAAATTCTTTTAAGGCTTCGTCTCTAGCCTGGTTGCTGTCCGAGCTTAAAAGCATCGCCCGGCCAAGGTTGAAGTGCAATCCGGGGAGGTGAGGATCGATTTGCAAAGCCAGCCGGTACTGAGTGATGGCGGAGTTGTAGCGGCCCTCATCCTCGTTAATCTGGGCAAATACTAGATGAACCCATGCGGAGTTTGGAGCTTTTTTCATGAGGCGAAGGATGAGGCTTAGTGATTGATCTCCGTAGAGGCGCGAAACGTGATAAATGATTTCCGGATCGTCCGGATATCGGCGCAGAAGTTCCTGCGCCACTCCGTCAGCCTCCGAAAACTGTTGAAGATTTTTGTATGCGTGCAGCAGCTCGAGTCCGACTAACCTTTGTGCCTGCGCATTAGGCGGGGAACGAAAGACGGGGGCCAGCAACGGGACGGCCTCAGAATAACGCCCGGTCTCAGAAAGGCAAATACCCAGCATCAGGCTGGCGTTGGGGATCTGTGGGTCGAGGCTGAGCGCTTTGCGAAAGGATTGGGCGGCCTGCGCATAGCGATTTTCAAGGTAATAAACCAGCCCCAGTTGAGCCTGCACTGAAGCGGAGCGGGGCGTTAGAGCGGCAAGCTTTTGCAGAGCTGCTTCGGCTTCAGGCAAGTTCCGGTCGGCAAGCGCGCGGCTGGCCTGCGCAGAATACTGATCGATCTTTGATTCCGACGATGGTTGCTGGCCCCAGGCCAAAAGTCCTGAGAGGCCAATGAAGGCTGCGCAGAAAGCGCATGCGCGCCGCCACCTATTCCTTATTTCCATCAGAGACTCCCGCCACTCGGCGGCATTAGTGTTGATGAGGATGCGTCCCTTTGTCAATCAGCATGTGGCGGCTCCGTCAGACATGAGAAGCCCATGCTAAAATTCGCATGCTATTGAGGATTACAAATTATAGTGACGACTTCTTCTGTAGCGCCGGTGTCGCCACCGGCGTCTTTCGGCGCTGAGGACAGCGCCGCTACAGCAAATAGTGTCACTATAATTTGTAATCCCCTGTAAGCAGAAATAAGGGAAGGAATCATGAAACATCGCTCCAGGATGGTTCTGGCGCTGGGCTGCATATTCTTCCTCGTTTTATGTGGAGTGGCCGCAGCCCAGAGCAATACCTTGCGCGAGATGCAGCTTCACTACGAGAGAGCTCAGGAAGCGCTGAAGGCCAATCAGCCGGAGATGGCCGAGCGGGAGTTCCGGGAAATGCTTCGTCTCGATCCGCACAATGCCTCCGTGTACGCCAATCTGGGCGCCCTTGCTTACGCGCGAGGCGATTACGAGCAGGCTGCGAAGGCATTCCACAACGCGGTCACATGGCAGCCTTCGCTTTGGAAAGCGCAAGCGTTTCTGGGAATGAGCGAGCTGCGTTTGGGGCGCGCGCGCGAGGCGGAAACGCATCTGGAAAAATCGTTTCCGCATTTGCAGCAACCCAAATTGCAGAGCCAGGTAGGGTCTGACCTGATTGCGCTCTACTCTCAAACCGGCGAGGAGGATAAAGCGGTAGATTTGTTGCGCACTCTCGAGCGATTAAACCCGTCCGACCCCGAAGTTCTCTACGACGCCTACCGCACGTATTCGGATTTGGCAGCCCATGCCCTGGCGCAACTGATCAAGGTCGCGCCCGATTCCGGTCGCATGCACGAGATTCTGGCTCAGACGTTGATGAACCAGAATGACTATCCCGGCGCCATCGAACAGTACCGGAAAGCTCTTCAGGCGGATCCCCGGCTTCCGGGCATTCATTTCGAGCTGGGCCAGGCCATCCTGGCAAGCTCTACGGATGAAAAGGCCCGCGAGCAAGCGCAAAAAGAATTTGAAGCGGCGCTGGCCGCGAATCCTGCCGATGCCGATTCGGAATATGAGTTAGGGGAAATCGCGTGGTTGCGGTCCGATCTTCACAGCGCGCTGGAGGATTATTCGCGGGCTCTGGCGATTCGTCCCGATTTTGCGGAAGCGCAGATTGGTTTGGGGAAAGTTCTGACTGCGATGGGACAGCCGCAGAAGGCTTTGGAACACCTGTTGGACGCGGCGCGCCTGGACCCGCAGAACGAAATGGCGCATTACCACCTGGCGATGACCTATCGCAAGCTGGGACGCGCAGCGGAGGCCGAGCGCGAATGGAACACCTTTCAGCGTTTGCGCAACTCGCAGCTTCCTGTTCGGCGGCTGTATCAGCAGATTCAGCAACGACCGGCTCCTGCTCAGGGCGCCGCTGGAGCGGCTTCGCCATAGCGGGTTATGAAGAGGGCGGCGCTGTGGACTCCCGAATCCGAAGCTCGGCGGGCAAGGCGATCAGCACTTCTTCCGCGCTTTCTTCCGACGCCTCGATATTGCGCATCAGAAGCTCCATGGCCCTCTTCCCCATTTCGAAGGTTGGCTGCGCGACGGTGGTCAGTTTGGGCCGGAAGCTTGAGGCCCAGTCAAAATCGTCAAATCCGAGGATGCTTACCTTCTGCGGGCATGGAACTTGTAGTTCAGCGAGCGCCCGCATCAGGCCCAGGGTCATTTTGTTGTTGCAGCAGAAAATGGCGGTGGGTGGATGCGCAAGCGTCAGGAGCCTCAGCCCGCGCTCGTAACCGCTCTCCAGTTGAAAATCCCCGCGCTGGAGGTATTCATCGTAGATCGGCAAATGAGCTTCCTGCATGGCCTTCCGATAGCCTTCCAGGCGGTCAATTCCATTTCTCAAGTCGAGCTTGCCTGTGATGATGGCGATCCGCTGATGCTGCAATTCGATCAAATGGCGCGTGGCCGCATAGGCCGCCTCAAAGTTCTCCGCAACCACTGCCTGCCCCCGGAATCCGGTTGGAATCCGGTCAAAAAATACGATGGGAAACCGCCGATGGGTGAGGCGATCTTCGGCGGCGTGGCCGTCTGTGGGCGCGAGGAGAATGCCGTCTACCCGCCGCGCAAATAGAGTGCTCAAGTGCGTGCGCTCCTGGGCCGGATCTTCATTGGAGTTGCAGAGAATCACCGAATAGCCGCCCGCGCGCGCCGTGTCTTCCACTCCCCGCATGACGTCCGTAAAGAACGGGTTCGTGACATCCGGGATAATCATGCCCACCGTATAGCTCCGATTTGTTTTGAGGCTGCGCGCAATGTGGTTTGGGTGATAGTCAAGCACCCGCATGGCCTCTTCCACCCGTTCACGCAAGCGCGAGCGAACCGAATGGGAGTTGTTGACAATGGCAGAGACTGTCCCCACTGAGACCCCTGCCAGGCGGGCTACCTCCAGCATGGTTGATCGTTTCTTGGCCATCATTCAATTAAAAACTCAAGCTTAATCTTAGCTCGGATTCGGCGTGAAATTCATTCTATCTTATCACCGAT
Source organism: Terriglobia bacterium (assembly GCA_035294685.1). Lineage (GTDB taxonomy): Bacteria > Acidobacteriota > Terriglobia > UBA7540 > UBA7540 > RH2-MAG17b. The sequence goes on from DATGKJ010000324.1 coordinate 3,967, forward strand.
GTACCGGACCATGAGGAATATATTCGTTTCAAACAAGTTATAGTTTGAGCCTGACTTCTTATTCCAGCATATAGCTCATAACAAGCAATTTAATAGCTCTGAGTAGTCATAAATGAAACGTAAGTATAATATCTTGACAGTAATACAAGCGCATGATAATTTGCCATCGTTAATATTTAGAGATGTAACAACAAAGGGCGGTAACCCCCCTGGTGGTGTGAGGGATGAAAGACTTATCTGTGAGAATTCTTCCGCTGAAAAGGAGGACTTATGTGGAGGCTCGTGGGTGTTAAGGTCTTGGCCGTGGCCGTACTCGTCTTTATGTCCTGGAGTCAACTTCGCGCCCAAGCGACCTGGGGCGCTATAAGCGGGTTTGTCAGCGACCCCTCAGGCGCTGCAATTCCGGGAGCAACCGTAACCGCGACGGAAATGAGAACCAACGTCACCACGAAGAGTGTTACGGATTCCGCGGGGCTGTACAACATCACGCATCTTAATCCGGGCGAATATACCGTGACGGTGGAGGCTAAAGGCTTTACGCGCTTTAACCAGGAACACGTGATCGTGCAGGTTGATTCCACCGTGCGGATTGACGCCAAGTTGCAGGTGGGAGCTGTTACCCAGCAGGTTTCAGTCACCGCTGCGCCGCCGCTGCTGCAAAGCGAAAAGACGGACGTATCCACCACCATCAGGACACAGGCGATCCAGGCCTTGCCTGTTTCGGGGCACAACCTCAGCAAGCTTTATAACATTATGCCGGGATCGGTTCAAAGCATCATTCAGATCGGAGTAGGCGAAGAGCCGGACGGCGGCAATTCGGCCACTGTGAACGGTATGTGGTTTGGCAACAACGAATACCAGATCGATGGCATCACGGATACGGCTTGCTGCTTCAGCAATCAACAGGTGTTTGTCCCTAATCAGGAATCAGTTGCCGAATTAAAGATCACAACCAACGATTACGACCCTGAGTTCGGCAACACGGCGGGCCTGGTGGCGCAATACGTTACGAAATCCGGGACGAACGAAATTCGTGGGTCGAGCTTTTGGGCCAATACCAATAGCGCAACCTTTGCGGCCAATCCATTTACGGAGAAAATCCCCGGCACGGGGCCTCATGGCAAGGGCACGGGGCCTGCTCCGTACAATCAGAACATCTACGCAGTCAGCCTTGGAGGCCCGATCAAGAAGGATAAGATGTTCATCTTCGGCGACTATCAGGGATTGCGCCGCACTCAAGGCGCAACGCTCACGGCTACAGTTCCCGTGGAGGCCTTTCGCAACGGGGACTTCAGCGCCCTGGCGGCCACCCACCCAATTTACGATCCTCTGACAGGTAATCCTGACGGGACAGGGCGGACGCAGTTTCCCAACAATGTCATTCCGCCCGATCGGATCAG
>DATGKJ010000325.1:0-6701 GCA_035294685.1 Terriglobia bacterium
CCTCCTGGCAGGACAGGATCAATGACAATCTCACCGTGCGGGACCACTACAACCAACTCACCGTCCGGCTCGAAGAACGCCAGGCGCCACACCGGCGCGTCGAGTTAGTCTTTCGCGCTTACAATTCAGGAGTCGCCTTCCGCTATGTGCTGCCCAGGCAGCCAGCGCTTGGAAAGTTCGCGCTGGCCGGAGAAGACACTGGATTCTATTTTGCGCAGACTGCGCCGGCGTTTGCTCTCAATCTCGGAAGCTTCACCACGCCTTATGAAGGCGAGTTCGAGCGCACTTCCCTTGACCAATTCAAACCCTCATCCATCGTGAACCTGCCCTTGCTGGTTCACATCCCGAACGGGCCCTGGGTGGCTCTGCTTGAAGCCGATCTCGAAGACTACGCAGGAATGTACGTGGGTGGAGCGGCCGGTTTTCCAAACGGCCTTGCCAGCAAGCTCTCGCCGCTGCCCGATCATCCCGGGACCGCCGTGATCGCCTCGACGCCGAAATCAACGCCGTGGCGCGTCATCATGATCAATCCCCGCCCTGGCGGGCTGATCGAATCCACAGGCCTGATCTTGAATTTGAATCCTCCCTGCGCGCTGAAAGACACTTCATGGATCGAGCCCGGCAAGACCGCCTGGGACTGGTGGTCCGGCGATTACGATACCGATGTGAATTTCAAGCCCGGCATGAATACCCCGACACTCGAGCACTACATTCAATTCGCCGCAGACCATCACTTGCCTTATATGCTGATTGATGCCGGCTGGGCGCGCCATTCCAACCAGCAGAAAGGGTGGGAAACCGCCGACATCACGCACTGGAATTCCAACGTGGATTTGCCCGCAATCCTCGTCTTCGCCAGGCAACGCCACGTCAAAGTCATTTTGTGGATGCACTGGAAATCCGTACAAAAGCAGATGAATCAGGCCTTCCCATTGTTTCAGAAATGGGGCGTGGCAGGCGTCAAGATCGATTTCATGAACCGCGATGACCAGGAAATGGTGAATTTCTACTATCAGATGGCGCGCACCGCAGCCAGGTATCGTCTGGTGGTGGACTTCCACGGCGCGTTCAAACCCACTGGCATGCGCCGGACTTATCCCAACCAGCTCACGCGCGAGGGCGTGATGGGCATGGAATACAGCAAATGGAGTTATCGCACAACGCCCTACCACGATGTGATCCTGCCGTTTACACGGATGCTGGCGGGCCCCATGGATTACACGCCGGGCTGCTTCAATAACGCCACGAAGGAGCAATTCAAACCCCGGCAGGTCAATCCCATGTGTCAGGGAACACGCGCGCATCAGCTTGCCATGTATGTGGTCTTCTTCAGCCCGCTTCAGATGCTTTCGGACTACCCGGAGATTTACGACCACAGTCCCGGCATGTCGTTTCTGGATCAGGTTCCAACCGTCTGGGATGAAACGCGGGTGGTGGATGGCGATCCGGGTGAATATGTGACCATTGCGCGAAAGAAAGGGGACAAATGGTATCTGGGAAGCATGACCAACTGGACGCCCCGCGATCTGGATATTCCACTCGACTTTCTGGGCGCGGGCACTTACCAGGCGGAAATCTTTGCCGATGGACCCGATGCCGCGCAAAATGCGAAGAGCCTCACGATCAGCAAGAAGTGGGTGAAAGCCGGCGACCATCTTTCAGCGCGCCTCGCCCCGGGCGGCGGACTGGCTGTGATCTTCACTCTGGCTCCCGGCGCGCCAGGCAGCCACTGATGGGTTTATACTTCAGTGGGTAGGGCGCCTTCGGCAGGTTGCTGAAAAACTCCCTGGAGATGTCGCGCTGAATTCTTCGCCTGTCATTCTGAGCGGCAGCGAAGAATCCCTGTATTTTGGTTCAGGAATGAACTCCGCGAGGAATCCAAACGGCAGAGATGAGATACAAGAAAGAGCTGCGAAGCGCCGGAAGTAACCTTTGCTTTCACTCATCACTTGTCACTGCCTTTTATTGAGGATTGCAAATTATAGTGACACTATTTGCTGTAGCGGCGCTGTCCTCAGCGCCGAAAGACGCCGGTGGGGACACCGGCGCTACAGAAGAAGTCGTCACTATAATTTGTAATCATCTGTAGATTCTTCGTCGCCTTTGGCTCCTCAGGATGATCGTTTTTTGGGGTCAACAATCTGCCAGATCAGGAGAAGAACCTCATGGCCTATTGCCCGCAATGCGGCGTCGAATACCGGGAGGGAACGGCTCAGTGCATGGATTGCCGGATACCCTTAAAGCCAGGGCCTCCCCCTGAGGACTTCAAGGAACATGCAAAGGAAGACGCACAACCCCAATTGACGAGAATCCGCGTCTTTACCGGCCCCACGGCGGTAATGGAGGCAGATCTTGCCCGCAATATACTCGAAGCCGAAGGCATTCCTTGCGTTATGCCTGGCGAATACACGGCGGAGATGTTGCCCGGCGTCGAGCCCATTCAGGTTTTCGTCCGCGAAAGCGACGCAGAACAGGCCAGCGAAATTCTTCAAGCTTACTTTGACACCCCTCAGACCGAAACCTCCGACTGATAAAGCAGGAGAAGAACTTAACACAGAGGGCACAGAGCACATGGAGAAGAAACCTCTGTGATCTCTGTGATCTCTGTGATCTCTGTGCCCTCCGTGGTAAAAGATGAAAGAATGTTTGCCATAAAGACCTCTATGCGCTCCGTGGTAACAATTACCGGGCGAGCTCGCAACGAGCGCTCGAACACTGGAATCTTCATACAGACTCATAAAGCCTCTGGCCCGCGCTTTTCAGGGGTCAGCGCTGGTCCTATCCAAACACTCAATCTCTTTAGATTTTTTCGATGAATCGCTAGCGAGATAAAAGGTCTTTTGCGGCGAGTTCGGCGGATTTTACTTCGGCGGGCGGAAGTTCGCGCTTGAGCCGCGCGATTGCCTTATGCACTTTTTTGGCGCGCGCGGCAGATTCGGCAGACGGCAGCTCTTCAAGATACTTCTCGTAAGCCTCTAATGCTTTCTGCTTCAGGCCCATCCTGTCGTAGGCCTCGCCAAGCCCGAGATAAGCCGGGGCGTAATCCGGCTCGGACTGCGCCGCCTCTTTGAAACGGCTGAGCGCCCCTCGATAGTCCTTCTTCCGCAGATAGAAGTTTCCGATTTCAACGGATTTCGAGGCAGGGGGAGGATGATACGTCCAATCCGAAGAGGAATCATCCAAAGATTGGCCCGACTGAGCGTAGGTCATCACAGCAATCCCGCCGAGCAGGCTGCACGCAAGGATTCCGACGCTCAACGCTCGCTTCATAGTGAAATTTTGCAGCGCGCGGCAGAACGTGTCAACAGGCGGCCTCATCATTTTCGCTATGTAATTCACTCTTGTCCTCGCCGCTCGCGCGAAGTAGGATAATGACCTTTGTCGAAATGCTTCAGATAAAGGAGACCACCGTGACCCGGAACCTCTCGCGTCGAGACTTTATGCGCAACACAGCAACCTTCTCTGGCGGCGCATTTGCCGCGCGCCACCTGACGCTTGAAGCGGACCCCATCCCTTCGCCTCCACGTCCCACTCCGCCCAGCGACACCATCCGATTCGGAATCATCGGCGTGGGCATGCGAGGCGTGGACCTGCTCGCCACATCCCTCAAGCTTCCCGGCGTTCAATGCGCCGCCGCCTGCGACCTTTACAGCGGCCGCCGTGAACTGGCGAAGGAGATCATCGAGAACGCCTCTGTCCCGATCGCGTCACGCTATCAGGACCTTCTCGAAAACAAAGAGATTGACGCCATCATTGCCGCCGTTCCCGACCATTGGCATATGCGGCTCGTGGTGGAGGCTACAGGCGCCGGAAAGGACGTTTATTGTGAGAAACCTATGAGCCATACGGTAGCTGAAGGCTTCAAAATGGTGGAGGCGCAGGAAAAGAACAACCGGATTGTGCAGATCGGCAGCCAGCGCCGCAGTTCCATTGGATTTGCCAAGGCCCGCGAATTGGTGCAACAAGGGGCCATCGGCGAGGTGACGCTGGTGGAGGCAACTTTGGGCCGGAACGATCCCTGCGGGGCCTGGGTCTACACGATTCCACCCGATCTTTCGCCGCAAACGGTGGATTGGGAAACCTGGCTTGGCCCCGCTCCGAAACGTCCTTTCGACGCTGTGCGCTGGACGCGCTGGCGCTGCTTTCAGGAATACGGCGAGGGCATTCCGGGCGATCTTTTCGTTCACGAACTCACCGGCTTTCACTACGTGATGGACGTCCAGGCTCCGCCCCTACGAGCCATGTCAACCGGCGGGCTTTTTCGCTGGAAGGATGGCCGCGACGTGCCCGATCAGATCTCGACACTGTACGAATACCCCAACTTCCGCGCGCTGGTTCACGTGACGCTGAACACCGACATGCCGGAATTCACCCGTTTTTACGGCACTCGCGGCTACATTGAAAGTCACGGCGAAGGCGATTGGGTGATGATGTCGCCGCAGGATGGCCTCGATCATGAACCGTGCACTCCTGCCTGGCCCAAACAGATGAAGAATGAATATGCGGAGAAATGGCTTGCCGAACATGGGCTGAAGCCGGGCCAGGGGAAGGTGATTGAAGCTCAGACTTACAGCACGCCTCCGGATTACGATACTACCCGCGAGCATCTTTGGAATTTCTTTCAGTCGGTGCGCACCCGGCAGCCTTCAGTCGAAGACGCCAACTTTGGCAATAACACAGCCATTGCGTGTCATATGGCAAACTACTCCTACTTTCACAAGTCCATTGCCATCTGGGATGCGGAAGCTCAGAGGATTAAAACATAGGCGGGCCTTCAATCGGGCGCTGAAAAATCAAACGCCCCTTCGGAGGGCTGGTCCAAAGGGGCGCAAACTCAGAAGGAGGCTTCTTCCGGCTCCGGCCCGCGCCATGAAGATTGGGGGCAAGAGCTTCTTGGCGCGGCGCCGTAAAATGCCGGTGCGTATCCTACTTATTTATCCCAGCGGAGCGCTTCCGTCCAATCAATAATATTTATACATGCTATTAATATTTTCTGACGGGGAGCAATGCCAGGAACTCTTAACAGGTTGCTGAAAACGATCCTACCGCTGTCATTCCGAGCACTCCGCTTGTCATCCTGAGCAGAGCGAAGAATCACGATATTTCGCCAGTCTAAACTCCGCAAGGACACACGAGATTCCTCCCTCGCAAGCTCTGGACCGCCTTTGGCTCCTCGGAATGACAGGCTGCTGGAGTTTTCCAACAACCCGTTAACCCTCGACGACCAGTTGGCTCCCTTCTTGCGCAGATGTAAGATTTGAATCAGGAGATTGAGTGCAGCGCTAAACATGAAAGCTGGGATGAAAACCCTTACTCGAACATGGCTGACCGACGCATGGAAGATATCTCTTCTGGCCGCCTGCTGTCTGGCTCTCTGCTGGCCAACTCAGGCGGTTGTCCCTCAACAGACCGCAAGCCAGCCGCTCCAACTCTTAATCTCGATTGAGCAATCAAGCCTGGCCGAACCGTTTCCTGCGCGCATCAAGCTGCACTTCCACAATGCAGGCTCTCAGGCCTTGTGGCTCTACACCCCGATGCGAGACGCGAGCGAGGTGAATTTCACCTCGGGAGGATCAAGCCTGGCCGTCCATCTGGAACCCGTGGCCCAAAGCATGTCCAGCAAAATGACTGCGGCCCCAGCCCCCTCAGCGCCCCCGACTGGAGCATCCGCCCCGGAGCCCGGCGCAGCATCTCCCGCGGTGGGCACGCTGCTGCTGAGCCCCGGTTTTCCTCGCCCTAAGCTTGTTGAAATCGCGCCGGGCGGCGACTATGAGGAAACCGCTGTCATCCACATTACGCCCGCCACGCTTTCGGCCCAGACCGGAGCCCAGCCGGTTTGGGGCAACTATACTCTCTCCGTGGCTTATAGCGCGGCGTTTTCCAACGCCAATTCGATCAACCAGAACCTGGGCGTCCACATCTGGCAGGGAACCCTGAATAGCAATGCTGTCCAACTGACGCTCAGCCCGCCGGCCGTTGCGAGCAATGGCAGCGTCTCCGGCACGGTGCTGGATCACGACATGCGGCAGGATGATGGCGTTCTGGTTTCACTCAGCGATTGGAACGAACACCTGGTCGCCCAAATGGTGACCGGCAACGACGGCGGCTTTTCGTTTACGAATTTGCCGTATGGACGCTATTGGGTGACGGTGCGAAGGCCCGGCTCCTCCGAAGACCGCGGCTTCTTTGAGCATGCCGACCTTACAGCTTCCCAGCCAGAAGCCAGACTCAAACTTATTATGCTGAACGAAGAGATCTACGAGGAGAAGCAGTTGCAGCACAAACCGGTGCTCTTTCGGATTACGAACAGCGCAGGCAGCCCGGTGGAAAATGCAACGCTTGAGGTTTTGTGGTCAAGCGGAACGGTCATCAATCACTTGAAGCAGAAGCTCGATTCCGACGGAATGGCGGTGCTGAACCTGATTCCGGGCACGAACTACGTGACCATCGTCAAACACGGCTGCCCCAAAGAAGATCGCACAGCCGACGTTGCGCCGGGCGGAGGAATTGATGGATTCAGCTTTACGCTTGAATGTCAGAAATAAGGCAGAATTGCGAACCGTAGCGCAGGCAGAAACGTTTCCTTACCGCAGGAATTTTTGTTACTTCAGTTCTTCCATCACCTGATCGAGCGCTTCCCTGCCCGGGCGCACTTGCGATTCCGGCAATAAGGCCAGCGGCTCATCCACCAGATTCAACAG
>DATGKJ010000326.1:0-7554 GCA_035294685.1 Terriglobia bacterium
CCAATGGCCTCATAAACGTCGCCAATCGTCACATCGCGCCCTTTGAATTTACCGGTGGCAATCGAACCGCCGTAGAGCAGCACGGAGGGAACATTGAGCCGGATCAGCGCCATCGCGCCCCCCGGAATGGTCTTGTCGCACCCGACAAGCGCCACGATGGCGTCAAACATATGGCCGCGCCCGACCAGTTCAATCGAGTCCGCCACGAGTTCCCGGCTCACCAGGGAAGCCTTCATGCCTTCCGTGCCCATCGTGACGCCGTCGGAGATGGAGATGGTATTGAACTCCATCGGCGTGCCGCCCGCCGCGCGCACTCCTTCTTTCACCTTGGCCGCAAGCTGCCGCAGGTGCAGGTTGCAGGGCATGGTCTCGATCCAGGTGTTGGCGATGCCGACGATGGGCTTGGCCAGGTCCTCGTCCGTATAGCCCACCGCCTTCAGCATGGCCCGGGCGCCCGCCCGCGAAGGCCCGTCGGTGATCAGATGACTCCAATGTTTGGGATTGAATGGCATAATATCTCCTGAGGAGGACTGAATCGAAGATATTGGCAGATTCAAGTTGCCCACGCAAGGGGTAGCCGAAAAGCAAACAGCCCGCTCCGCTGCTTGAAACCTTGCCGCCACGTAACGGCGGCATCACATCCTGCATCAAAATCTAAGGGAACAACTTAATACGAGGAGAAATCTAACTGAAAGAAGTGCGTCCATGGACCCCGAGGGAAAGTGGGAAAGCTGCGATGAAGCCAGCCAGGAGCGAGAGACGAATCTGGTTGTTTCAAACTGGTAATGGATCACAGTAGATTTTGCAAAGCCCAAGCTCTGACGGCAGATTTCGCAAATCCTAAAAAGGAGGCTCTATGCCAGAACTCGAGCAAATGCACCCGCAATCCTCTGGATCGATCCCGCCTTTTCGGGTCGATGTTAAGGTCCACGACTTACTCACGAAGGCTCCTTCAAAACCTTTTATCCCCCCTCCTCCTCCGTCTTCCCGTCAGCCCTTAACACTCCCTGAACCTGTCTTCCCACAGCGACCTGAACTGCTTGGAGACGATGGGTCTGAAATCCCTCGCCCCAGGCCCGGCGAATCCCCTTATCGGCGGCGCTGGACTCCTCCGCTGATTTATCACACGATGCGCGGCTGGCTGTTTCCCTACATCAAATCGCGAGTCCTACCCGGCGATTTTCATCCGATCATCGCCTATCTCTTTACCGAGTGGAAATGCAATCTGGATTGCCATTACTGCTGGGCATTTGACAACCGCGTGAAAGGCATGACGGAGGATACGGCTCGGCGCTCGATTGACTGGCTGCATTCCACCACCTGTCGTGTGCTGGCTCTTATGGGCGGGGAGCCGCTTCTGCGCCCACAGTTCGTCCATAAGGTGGTCTACTATGCGGCGAAGAAGGGCTTCTGGGTTTATCTCCCCACCAACGCGCGCCTGCTGCGTCCCGAAGTCATCGACCGCATTGGGGATGCCGGCGTCGCCACAGTGAATTTTGCCGTGGATGCGGTGGATGAGAAGCCCGGCTTGCCCAAGGCTCTGAATCCTGTCCGCAAACACTTCGACTACCTGATCAAAAAGCAGTACAAATACGGCTACACGGTATTCTTCAATATCAATATCTGCCGCACAAATTTAGAGGACGTCAAACAACTCACCGAGATCGCCCATGACAACGGTATTGCGACCGACTACCACATCAACGAGTCGCCCATGATCGAGCAGCCCCATTTCAAGCATCTGGATGAGAACAGCACCTACATCACGCGTGAGGACTGGCCGCGCGTGGATGCGCTGCTCGACTGGCTGATTGAGAAGAACAAGTCGGGCTACAAGATGGTGAACTCGGCGCGGCGGCTGAATGACATGAAGGATTTCATGCGTGGCAAGGTGGAACCCTGGAACTGCCGGGCGGGCATGAATTCCCTCATTATCCGCGTCGATGGAACCCTGGCGCCCTGCTTCCCCATGTATTCGGCAAGCTATGATTGGGGCGTGGCGGGCGCGCATAAATTCGAGACCAGCCAGCTTCAGGAAATGAAGAAGTCCTGCCAGACGCACTGCTTTTCCACGCTGAATCATAACCTCGGCTATTGCTATGACGATGGGCGAGTGATCCGGTGGGTTTTGAAGCAGGCTTTGCGCGGCTTCCAGGGAGTCAGCGGCAGCTTCTACGACTGACCTGTTGCTGCGAAGCTCTCGCCGCCTGTCATTCTGAGAAACCGAAGGGCGCGAAGAATCTCGAGCGAGGCAATCAGCGCTCAGCCCTCAGCATTCAGCTCCTGGGCCCCGGCGCTTTTTCGCTGATCGCTGAGCGCTGTCTGCTGAACGCTAAAGCCATACAGGGATTCTTCGCTGTCGCTCAGAATGACAGGCAAAGAGAGCGTCAAACGGCGTGCGTTTAACCCGGAGCGCTCTCTCAGGCCGTAGCACTAAAGCAAGTTACCTTTTCAAATATTTTCAGGTAACCCCACCTTCCTCGTTAAAGCCCATTATTCTCCAATTTCAGAATTCCTATCCACCAGCTATAATGCATTCCTTTCACAAGATACGGAGGGCTTTGCGAATGAAGGTTCGAGGGCTGCTGTGGATTTTGTTGCTCAGCTTAGCGTGCATAGGAATGACGCAGGAGACGCCTGAAGGACGGCTGATGCGCTTCCCGGACATCCATCAGAACCAGATCGTCTTCAGCTATGCGGGCGATTTGTGGCTGGTTTCAAGCCAGGGCGGTGTGGCGCGGCGGATTACCACAAGCCCCGGCCTTGAACTGTTTCCCAAATTTTCCCCCGACGGCAGGCAGATCGCCTTCACGGCTCAGTACGACGGAAATTTCAACGTCTATGTGATGCCCGCAGAGGGCGGGCAGCCCCGCCAACTGACTTTCAACCCCGGCATGCCGCAAGTCCCCGAGCGCATGGGGATCGAAAACGAGGTCATCACCTGGTTTCCGAACGGCCAGCGCATCCTCTTCCTCTCCCGCCGAAATACCTTCAATAGTTGGTTTGGCCGCCTCTTCAGCGTCAGCGCTCAAGGCGGCCTTCCGGAACAATTTCCGCTGCCGCGAGGCGGCCTCACATCCTTCTCTCCAAACGGCAATCGCATCGCCTACAATCGCATCTTTCGCAATTTTCGCACCTGGAAGCGCTACACCGGCGGCCTGGCGCAGGATATCTGGATTTACAACCTGACCACCCACGAAGTCCAGCAGATCACTCATTATGCAGGCACGGATACTTTCCCCATGTGGCGCGGCGATACGATTTATTTCGTCTCGGATCGGGGAGCCGAGCATCGAATGAATCTTTACAGTTACAGCCTGAAGACCCAGCAGATTCGCCAACTCACTCATTTCACCGATTTCGACGTGGAATGGCCAAGCCTCGGAGGCGATCAGATTGTCTTTGAGAATGGCGGCTACCTCTACGTTTACGATCTCAAATCTCAGAAGAGTCGCAAGGTGCAGGTCTTATTGCCCGGAGACTTTGTTCAGGCCAGAAGCCATTGGGTGAATGCCGGCGCGCTCGTAACCTACATGGGCCTTTCGCCGGACGGCCAGCGCGCGGTGTTCACGGCGCGCGGCGATGTGTTTACCGTTCCCGCCAAAAACGGCAGCATCCGCGATCTCACCGACACTTCCGGGATCCGTGAAAAGTATGCCACATGGTCACCGGATGGCCGCTGGATCGCTTATATCTCCGATCGCTCCGGCGAAGATGAGCTTTATCTGAAGCCGCAGGACGGTTTGGGCGACGAAACCCGCCTGACTTTTGACGGAAAGATGTTCCGGCTGCCCCCAGTCTGGTCGCCCGACAGCCAGAAATTACTGTTTGCGGATAAGAGCCTGCGGCTTTTCTATGTGGATATTCACGCAAAGAAACCCGTCTTCATTGATCAGGGCCAGTACGCCGACCTGACGGACTATTCCTGGTCGCCTGACAGCCAATGGGTGGCATACGCCAGGATGGCGCGGAACATGAATTCGGCAGTTTATCTTTACTCGCTCGCAAGCCGGAAAATCACACCGGTGACGACGACCTTCTGGAACAGCGTGAACCCCATTTTTGATCCCGAGGGCCGCTATCTCTACTTTCTTTCAGACCGCAGCTACAATGCCGTGCCAGGCAACTTTGATTTTGAAGCTGTCTATCCGCAAACGACCCGCGTCTATGCGGTGACGTTGCGCCGCGACCTCGCTTCCCCCTTCGCGCCGCAAAGCGACGAAGTGAAGATCGAGAACCCGAATCCTAACCCGCCCGGGCCGGTTGCAAACGCCCAGGCCGCGAAGAAACCGGCTCCAACTCCTTTCCGCATCGACCTCGAAGGCATCACCGACCGCATCGTGGCGCTGCCCATTCCACCGGCCCACATCGAGCATCTGAGCGCCGCCAAAGGGCGGGTCTATTATTTGACCAGGCCTGTTCAAGGACTTTCGGGACCGCTGGCGGGGGTTCAGCCGGAGTTGCATGTTTTCACGCTGAAAGACCGCAAGGATCATATTCTGATCAGTGGCATCGATGGTTACGAACTCTCATTTGACGGCAACAAGGTCCTCTATTCCGTCCCCGCCAGGCCGCCTGCGCCGCCTGGAAGACCGCCAAAACCTAAAACGTTCGGAATCATCAGCGCCACTCCTTCCAAAGAGCCTTATAAAGTGGGCGAGGGAGCGCTAAACCTCACCGCCATGCAGGTTGAAGTGAACCCTTCTCAGGAATGGAGGCAAATTTTCAATGAGGTCTGGCGCCAGGAGCGCGACTATTTCTACGAGCCCAGCATGAATGGCGTGAACTGGGCGGCGGTCCGTGACAAATATGCGCCGCTGCTGTCATATGTCAAAGATCGCTACGACCTGAACTATATTCTTGGAGAAATGATCGGAGAGCTTGGAAATTCCCACACCTATGTTGGCGGAGGCGATTATCCCGATCTGCACCCCGTCAACGTAGGCTTACTCGGTGTTGATTTCGGCCTGGATCAAAGCCGGAATCTCTACTATTTCAAAAAGATTTATCCAGGGGAAAATTGGGAGGCCAACCTGCGCTCGCCGCTCACCGAGCCGGGCCTGAACGTGAAGACCGGGGACTATCTGCTGGCGGTGAATGGCCACTCGCTGCGCGCTCCGCAGAACCCCTTTGAGCTTCTGGTGAACACCGCCAATCAGAACGTGACGCTCACTATCAGCTCACAACCGGACAATCCCGCCGCGAAACACAATATCGTCGTCAAGCCTCTGGCCAGCGAATTTCACCTGCGCGAGCTTGATTGGATCACAACCAACCGGCGCAAAGTGGAGGAAGCCTCGCGCGGCCAGATCGGATATATTTACCTGCCCGATATGGAAGCCGCCGGAATCAACGAATTTGTGAAGCAGTTCTATCCCCAGATTCGCAAGCAGGGACTGATCATCGATGTGCGCTATAACGGCGGCGGCTTTGTGGACCAGATCATTCTGGAGCGCCTGCGACGCGTTCTCGCGGCGATGGAGGCCGCGCGCAATTTCAAGAGCGGCACGGTTCCTTCCCAGGTCTTTTATGGTTATATGGCCGCCATCTGCAATCACTTTACGGCTTCCGACGGGGATTATTTCTCCTACTTCTTCAGGAAATACAAACTGGGAACCCTGATCGGGACGCGAACGTGGGGAGGCGTGCGCGGAATTCGAGGCTACATCCCGTTGATTGACGGCGGCTACATTACGCGCCCCGAATTTTCGCTCTACAATTTACAGAGCCAGTGGGTGATTGAGAATCACGGCGTCGAGCCCGATATTGTGGTGGATGACCTGCCGGGGCAACTGATGGAAGGCCACGACGCTCAACTCGAGAAGGCCATCCAAATTCTGATGCAGGAAATTCAGGCGCATCCGAAGCGGCTGCCGCCTCGCCCGCCGGATTTGCCTCCCTATCCGCCGGGGCCGGCTCGATGAGGGCGACCAGGGAGCAAGGATTCAGCCATGGAACTCGTGCATTTGCCGGAAGCGGCCAAAGAACTTGGCATCAGTTATCCAACGCTGAAGCAATGGATTTATCGGCGCAAGATTCGTTCTGTGAAGACCGCAGGCGGGCATCATCGCATTCCGCGCGTTGAGATCGACCGCGTTCTCTTCCAGAGAGCCTACCGCGGGGGAACTCGGAAAGGCGCGGCAGGCGCTCATGCTTCCTCCCCCGCCGGCGCGCCTGAAGAGCAAGGCAGCGGCCTTGAACATCGGATCAGCGGAAGAAATCAACTCCTCGGGCGCGTCACGTCACTCCAGATTGTCGGCCTCCTCGCTAAGGTCACTCTGGACATTGGAGGGCAGAAAGTGACCGCCATCATCACGCGCGACGCCTGCCAGGAATTGAATTTAAAGGTCGGAGATACGGCCGCGGCGCTGATTAAGGCCACCGAAGTTATGATTATCCGGCCCGGAGGATGGGGCCGTAAACCGTGATGGGGATGGGCTTTGGCTATTCAGCAAGCTTCGCAAGCGGCAGGGAGAAGCCCTCAAAAAGCGGCGAAGTCAGCGCATTGTGAGAAGAGAGGTTTTGAACCAACTCCAAACCCTCTGACTGCAAGCGGTATATCTCGGCAGAGCAGGCTTCCGGATCGATGATCCAATATTCCCTCACGCCAAACCGGGTATAGAGCTTCAACTTGGTGGTTCGGTCGATTTTCCCCGTCGATTCGGAAACAACTTCAACCACCAGGTCCGGAGCGCCTTGCACGTTCGCCCGCGTCACAATCCCGGCGCGCAATTTTGCAACGAAAAGCACGTCCGGCTCGACCACATCAAACTGTGAGAAGACCACGTCGAAGGGGGCCACGTAGACTTCCCCCAGACCGCGGCGCTTCACATAATCTACAAGGTAGTACACAACGTTCGTCACAAATCTCTGGTGAGCCTCTGCCGGTGAAGGGGACACGAACAGTTCCCCGTCGATAATCTCATAGCGCTTTCCATCGTTGGGAAGCAGGCAATAATCTTCGTAGGTCAGGCGGGTATCGACTGGCACAGCCCCATTGTATCACCTTTGAGAATTGCCCATGATCGTGACAACGCGGAGTAGAGCGTTTTCACGCAACGCTCACGAAAACCGGGTCCATTTCCAGAGCAGGCCGCCGCAAATCAGGAGCAGAGCCAGCATGGCCGCGAGCAAACCAATCATCCAATGAGCGCGGATGAAGATGGGTGGAAGAGCCGCGCCGTGAGCAAGCGCCGCAAAAATGGCGACGGCGGCAACGAGGATCAGAATGTCCCAGACGCTCCAGCCTCCAGCCCTTTCCGCCATCGCATCCACGCCTTGCTGCGCCGCATCTGCCTCCTTGAAATCCAGGTCATAACGATGACATTCGCGGGCGACGGCGTCCCGCCATGCCGCTCTTTCCGCATCGGGAGCCACGGCGCTGCTTAAGGCGATCGCGCCCGCAATCATCACCAGCGAGCCTGCGATGATCATCCATCGGCCAGAACTGTTCAACGTCCTGAGTTCGCCAAACACCAGAACTCCCCAGGCAAGCCCCCAAAGCTGGTTGGTGTTGGAAAGCGGAATGCCCCGGCCAATGCCGATATACTTGGC
>DATGKJ010000327.1:0-5845 GCA_035294685.1 Terriglobia bacterium
TCGTTGAAAATCAGGTAAATGACCGCCTGAACGGAATTCAGGCGTTCAGGGAGCAGATGCTTGGGAGGCACTTCGTAGGGAATTCGCGCGTCCCGAATCTTGCGCTTGGCCCTGACCAGTCTTTGCGCCAGGGTGGCTTCGGGCACGAGAAAAGCGCGGGCGATCTCAGGCGTTTCGAGACCTCCCAATGTGCGCAGGGTGAGCGCGATTTGAGCTTCCGCATTCAGCGCTGGATGACAGCAGGTAAACATCAGGCGCAAGCGGTCGTCAGGAAAGCTCATAGTGTCGGCGTCCAGACCAGGCTCATCGTCGCTGCGCGCAGTCTCCGCATTGTGAATCAGCTCGTCTTCCTTGTTGCGCCGGGTGCGTTCGCGGCGGGCGTAGTCGATCAGCTTGCGGTGCGCCACGGCGGTGATCCAGGCGGGCGGATTCGCCGGAAGGCCTTGGGCAGGCCAGTTGGCGAGCGCTGCGGCAAACGCCTCCTGCATCGCCTCTTCGGCGAGATCGAACGAGCCTGAAACCCGGATCAGGCTGGCGATGATTCGGCCTGACTCCTGCCGGAACACCGACTCCACGGTGCGTCTTAAATCATCCATCGACTCTCCGCGCCGTTCCACCCTGCCGGTTATTCAATCCGCAATGGCATTTCGCGGATGGGCCGAACTTCAACACAGCCCGTCCCTCCGCCGCAAGAGAGGGGCATTCTTGCCGCCCACTCGAGCGCCTCGTCCAGGTCTTTGCAGTCCAGGATAAAGTAGCCGCCAAGCTGTTCTTTGGTTTCGGCAAAGGGGCCATCGGTGACCATCACCTTGCCATCCTGCTTGCGAACGGTGGTCGCGGTGCTCGCTGGCTGAAGCGGATCGGCGGCGCGGAAGATTCCCTGCCGGGTTGCTTCGTCAATAAACGCGCGCACTTCCACGAAGCGTTTCTGCTGCTCTTCGGCGGACATCGCGGTTGCGGCCTGTTCGTCTCGATAGATCATCAGCATGTAACGCATCGGAATGCTCCTTTATTAAAGTGTTATCAATCGGCCGGGAAGCGGAAAAAGCAGCGCACCACCAGCAAGGCAAAATCTCCGGCATTGCCTACCCCACGACTTGCCCGTATCCGAGCCACTTCCGCAGATAGGCCATCTGCCTGATATGGTAGCTTTCGTGAATCGAGAAGAATGCCATCGTCCTGCCCAGCCTGCCGTCAAAACTCGGAATTCCCTGCGGAGCCGGTCTCGACAAGACTTCCGGAGAGACGCTGTTCAGCGCCGCTGTAAGCTTGCCGGAAACGTCGTCCCATGCGCTCACGACTTCCTCTGGTTTTGGATATTGGTTTTGAATATGTTACGCTCAGTCCTTTACCTGTCATTCTGAGGAGCCGTAGGCGACGAAGAATCCCTGTATTTACTTCATATTGGAAATACAGAGATCCTTCGCTTCGTTCAGGATGACACGCATCTATAATTTATCCACAGCTTCTCATTGCTTCGCGAATTCACGGGCTTCTTTTGCGAGATCAACCCAGTCTGTTCCTCGCTTATCAGCAACAAACCACTCCTTCATTAACCTCCCGTGGCCTGGATCGAAGCGCCTGCCTTGGCCGGCGCTCACCAGTTCGTCGACTCGCTCCTTCGGGAGCTTCACGACGAACTCGCCTTTCGACGAGATCATGGCAAAAATCCTGCCATTCACCTTGAGCGCGCCCGAACCGAAGCCTTTCCCCTCCCCGCGGCTCACCTGCCGGTCCCTGGCGAAGGCGTTCACCACGCGGTCAAAGCCGGCATCGATCCCAGGTTCTTCCGGCTTCTTTGCAGCTTTCTTCATCGCTCACTCCTTTCCGGTTAGGAAAACGTCATGATGGGTCGCACCTCGACCGATCCGAAACGCGCTCCGGGGATCTTCGCGGCGATGGCGGCCGCTTCCTCGCGGTTCGTTGCCTCGATCAGGTAAAAACCGGCAAGTTGTTCCTTGGTCTCGGCAAACGGCCCGTCCGTAGTCAACGCTTTGCCGTCGCGCACACGCACGGTCACCGCCGTGCTGGTGGGTTGGAGCGCATTGCCGCCCTTGATTGTCGCAGCATACTCCTTGCTGAAAGCCCTGTATTGCTCGAGTTCGCCCTTGTCGTAACCTTTGCTCCAGCGCTTCTCGTTATCATAGATTAACAATAGGTATTGCATCTTTCTTCCTCCTTATGGATGATGATAGCGCCGGATTCATGGGCGGCTGGCAAATGGCTTGGCCGCCTTCGGCCCGGCGCCTTCAATTTTTCTCCGCCATCAGTACGACGATCCATCTTGGGAAAAATCGACAGTGACGACAAAATTTTTTTACTGAGGAGAGTATGGCGAACTCCCAGAATCTGATCCACTCCAGAACGGATAGGCGGATCTCTGACATTCAGTTTTCGACGGGTGGTTTTACCTTCGAGAGGATCGATAAACTGTAACATGGGCTGCTATCCATGAGAATAACCTCTATGCGGCAAAGAAAATATCTGGTCGTTGCCCTTGATCTGCGCGCCATGATCTCGGGCCTTCATTTGTTAAAGCCGAAAGAGTAATCATCATGCATCGACGCGACTTCCTGAATTATTTAGGAACTGGCGGATTGACGCTGCTGAACGCTGGCAAGAATCTCTTCGGGCTGCCAGCGCTTTCCCAGAGTGCAGGCGCGCCTCAATCGTCTGAACACATGTTCCAACGCGGCGGACCGGTGGAATTTGGCCGCAAGGAATTTCATCGAGCGGCGGCAGAGAGAAATCTGAATCTGCCTCTGGAGACGGCCATCGTTCCGGGAGCGCCGGAGTCTTTCAGAATTCAGCCGGGCGAGAAATTAAAGATCATCGGCGGCGATCAGCGCGGCCTGATGTACGGATTGCTTGAAGCCGCCGAGCAACTCCGGATGCACGGGCGGCTCTTGCCGAAGCAAGGCTTTCCTCAGGCGCGTCTGCGGGGAATCCGCTACTTTGTTCACAACAAAGACCTGGACGAAGACTGGTACTATTCGCGCGACTTCTGGGATGATCACTTCGCAATGCTGGCCCGCGACCGCTTCAACCGGTTCAATCTGGTTTTCTGCCATCAGACCAACTATCTCGCCCCTCCCTATCCATTCTGGGTTGAATTGCCTCAATTCCCAGGTATTCGCGTCCCGGACCTCACGCCCGCGCAACGCGAACGCAGCCTTGAGATGTTGCAGTGCATTTCGCAGGACGCCGCCCAACACGGCATCGATTTCACGCTGGGAATCTGGGAACAAAATGCCTGGCCGATGATGCAACATAGGGTGGAAGGCATCACGCCAGAGAATATCGGCCCTTACGTTTATGCGGCCTTGAAAAAAGTGTTGCAACTCTGCCCCGGCATTCAGAGCGTTCAGATACGAACCAACGTGGAATCCGGCATCCCTTCGGATCAACAGCTCAAATTTTACGGCAACTATTTTTACCCTGCCCTGCGCGACTGCGGCCGGCGGGTGACGCTCGACCTGCGCGCCTGGGCGCTTAAGGGAGGCATGCTCCAGGCCGTGGAGAAAGCGGGCTTGCCTTTGCGCGTTTCGTCCAAATACTGGGCGGAATATCTGGGTCGGCCCTATCAGCCTGCTGAGACTTTCGCCGGTTACAGTTATCTGGATCTGCTTGAGAAGCCCATGCCTTATGAGTTCTTCTGGGAGCTTTGGGGGCTGGGATCGAATCGGCTATTGTTGTGGGGAAATCCGGAGTACGTTCGGCGCGCTGTTTCCACTTTCAGTCTGGGCGGCACCATCGGCTTTGAGATTGACCCGCCGCTGGCGCAAAAGGGCTTCGGAAACCGGCCTGGCAAGTGGGACATTTTCACCGATTCCCAGGAACAAAGCCGCAGGTTCTGGAAATGGGAACCTCAGCGATATTGGCTGTTTTATATGCTCTGGGGGCGGCTCAGCTACGATCCTCGGACGCCAGACACAGTTTGGCTTCGTGAGTTGCAGCGTCGTTTTGGCCCGGCGGCCCGCGACGTTCTCGAAGCTTATCAGCAGTCGAGCCAGGTGATTAATGAGATTGTCGCAACCCACATGGCCGACCCGAATATGTACATCTGGCCGGAAATCAATCCGGGCGGACTGATCGACGACTATATTGATGTGCAGCCTGGCGGCTGGCGTTTCATGGCCTCCATTCAGGAAGCTGTTCACAATCGCATCGCGGGCATTGCGTCCGCTAAACAGACGCCGCAGCAGACCTCGGAACAACTCGACCGCATCGCCTCCAACGTTGATCGCGCGGTGGAGCGGGCAAAAGGAAAGGTTGAAGCCGGGAACAAGGAGTGGGCGTCTTCCGAACCAGATTTCAAAGTGCTCACCTGGATGGCGCGTTATCATGCGCGGAAAATGCTGGCTGCTGACCAGCTTGAATACTTTTATCGCACCGGCGATCCGAACGCATTAAGCGCCGCCAGAAGCGAACTAACACGCGCCCTCGATATCTGGGAAAAGCTTGCTGAATTCACCGACGGTCTTTATCCCGAACAGATGGTCTACGGGCCGGATGATATCGGCGACTGGAAGGATAAGCTGCCTTACGTCCAATACGATCTGAAGCTGATTCAGGAGCGCGAGACCATCTTCAAGCAGTTCGGGCGATTCGATTTCGGTTTCGATTTTGGCGCTCCAGTGCCGCGGCTGCGAGGCCCTTCCTATCGCAGGGACCTTTATATTCGGGAGAATAATGTTGAGCCGCGTTTCCTGCCGGTTGATCCGGAGACCCGATATTCCGAGGCTACAGGTTATGGCTGGACTACGGAGGGGACTCGGAAGGCTGTCGGTATTCCCCTTACACCCTATCTGGAAGTGCGGTCGGTGGCCAAAAATCCCACGCATCTCCCTTACGACGTTTTATTTCGAGATTACATTCAAGGGGAAGGCAGCGAACACTTTCGCGTGAAGGCTGCTCCCGGCGAGTATACGGTGATGCTCCTCCATCCCGATCACACCACGTCAACGCTGCAACTGCGCACTGAAAGCGGCGCTCTCAACATTCCGTTCCCGCAGGGCGCATGGTCCATCAGCGGACTGGTAATCAAACGATCAGGATCGCCCCCGCCACGGGAGCCGCGAAGGCAGAAGGGCGAAGCGTATAGCCGCCCTGAAATCCTCCATGCCGCGCCCCAATTCGCCCAGGCGGGAAGATCGTTGACCCTCACGTTGCGCATCTCGTCCCTTGCCTACGTCAACGCCGTTCGGCTCTACTATCGCCCGTTGAACCAGCTTGCCCAGTTCAAAATGATAGAGGCGAGCTTGCCTCATCTCACGTTCACGATCCCCGGAGAGGATATTTCCCTCGGATGGGATCTGATGTACTACTTCGAGATACTCGATAAAGGACTTGGGGGATGGTTTGAGCCGGATCCCAGGGTGAGAACACCATATTTTGTCGTAAGCACGAGATAACCTGATTCAGTAAACCGATTGCGTTCGAGCCAAGCATTCAGGCTGGCAGTTTAACTTGCGCTCCCTGTACTACTAATCCCAAAATTCTTCTTGCGTTGCAAAGACTTTTCGGGATGCGAGCCTTATCTTGCTTTTGCAGGGGCTGCTTTCCGGGATTTGGAATTTGAGATTGGGTTTTGGGTTCGGCCGTAAGACCGCGCGGCGCTCATTCCCGCTTTTTCCGCGGCTTGCCGGGCGGGGCGATTCGGCGCGGGCGCGGCTGGCAGCGCGGGCAGAAATGGCTGCTGCGACCGCAGACCAACACGCGCCGGATGGGCGTCGAGCAGCGCGGGCAGGGCTTATCCTCCCGCCCATAAACGCGAAGCCGAGGCTCAAAGTTCCCCGGACGCCCCTCGATATCGATATAGTCGCGGAAGCTTGTGCCCTGCAAG
>DATGKJ010000328.1:0-8287 GCA_035294685.1 Terriglobia bacterium
TGATCCGCATTCGTATGATCGGCGGCTGCCCGGAGTCGCTCTATCTGTTGATAGAGCATGCGGCTGATGCCGATGCCGCCCGAAGCTGCCAGGGCGGTTGTCATGGCGCGAAGGCTCAGATCTCGCATGGCGTCAAAACCCGGCTCGTCGGAACCTGATCCGGGATCGGCAAAAGTCTTGACCATATCCTTCCAGAGGGTCGAGACCAGCATGGATTCAAACTGGTCGGTTGCCTTCCGCAGTTTTTCATCCTGCGATGGGCCGGTAAGTTTGGGCGCACTCGGGCCTGTGGGGTTTTTCAGAGCCGTCAGCGAGTTTGACAGAGCAAGCGCAGGGAGCGTTGAGAGTCCCATAATTTTTTACTTTCGCAGCGTGCCTTCCGGCGTGCTGTTAAAGCCTTCCATTGTTTCGCGGTCCCCTTGCTCCAGGCGGGCGTGGGGATGTTAAATAATTCGCAACTGAGCGTTCAGCGCGCCTGCGGCCTTGATCGCCTCCAAGATCGCCACGATATCGCGCGGGGTCGCGCCGATGCTTTGCATGCCATTGACCAGGTCTTCCACCGTGGCGCCCTGCGGCAGTTCCAGGCGCTTTGCAGGATTTTCCTTATACTGAACCGTCGTTTGCGGCACCACCACCGTTTGGCCGGTGGAGAAAGCCGGAGGTTGAGACACCTGATATTGGGTGGTGATCGCAATAGCCAGGTTACCGTGCATCACGGAAACAGCGCCGATCGTGACATCGCCGCCCATCACAATGGTTCCCGTGCGCTCATTCACTACAACTTCCGCGCGCGGGTTGATGGTGACGGGAAGGTCTTCGATCCTGGCAAAGAACTGCGTTACGCTTTGCCCGCCCATGGCGGAGGCCGGAATATCAATGCGGCGGCTATCGACAGCCGTTGCCACGCTTCTGCCCATGGCTTGATTGATGGCGGCGGCAACGTTTTCCGAAGTGGCAAAATCGGCCTGGCGCAAGAGCAAAGAAAGCGTTTTCATCTGGCTCAAATCCACAGGCACTGCGCGTTCCACAATCGCTCCGCCGGCAATGCGACCGGAAGTGGGGTGGTTCACCGTCAGATTATTTCCCTGCACGCCTGCCGTGTAGCCGCCAAGGGTGAGCGGCCCCTGCGCCATGGCATACACTTTGCCATCCGGTCCGTAAAGCGATGTCAGCAGCAAGGTTCCGCCCTCCAGGCTTTTGGCATCGCCGGCGGAGGAAACGTTTACATCGATTCGGGTCCCTGGTTCGGCGAAGGGAGGCAGTTCAGCCGTGACGAATACGGCGGCGATGTTGCGCACCAGGATCAGACGGCCCGGCGTCTGGATGCCGAATTTCTGGAGGATGTTGGCGAGCGTCTGCATCGGGAAAATAGTGGGTTGCTGATCGCCCGTGCGGTTCAGGCCGACAACCAGCCCAACGCCCACCAGGGGATTGTCCCGCACGCCTTCGATTGTGGTGACGTCGCCAAGGTGGACAATTCTTTGCTTTGGCGTGGTCGCCGCGGCTTGAATGGAGCCCGTGACCGCGAGGAGAGCGAAAACAAAGCCGTAAAATTTGCGCAATCTTTTCATGATTTTAGAAATTCAAAATGTGAAGCAGGGTTCGGATGATGACGTTTGGCTCGCGCGTTCCCTCGTTGATGATGCCTTTGCCGTTCACTTCCAATTCCAGGTTGCTCATTTGAGAGGAAAGAATGACATTATCGGTGCTCACGTCGTCAGGACGCACTACGCCGCGAAGCGTGACCAATTGACTCTGGTTGCCGTTATTAATGCGTCGATGCCCTTCCACAACCAGATAGCCGTTGGGCAGAGTCGCCACGACGCGACCGGTCAGGCTGGTATTAAGCTGATAACTGGTCGCTGTTTGAGCTTGTCCAGAGAGCGCCTCCTGCGAGTTGGGAGCAAAGAGATTTTGCAATCCCGATCTTGGCCCGATCGGTCCCAGGAATTGGCTGATGCCCGAATTCGCCGAGAAGGTTCTCTGTGTTTTGGCTGTGCCGGTGGCTGAAGAAGTTGTCAGCTCAACCACATCGATGGTGACGAGATCCCCGACGTTCAGGGCCTTATCGTCACGGCTGAGCTTCCCAAAGGATACGTCCGGATTCCACAGGCTTCCGGCCGTAGGCTGATATGGAGAACCGATTTCCTGATTCACCTGCTGCAAATATTCGGAAAGCGATTCTTGTTGGGGTTTGCGCTTTTTTCGGGCTTGGGCGGGGGCTACCGCGATCACCAGCATGAGAGGAAGAAGGACGCCCAAACTCGCTCGACCCTTTAACTGCTTTCTAAGGGATATTCCCAATAAACTCATAAACGAATCCTCTAAGAATTTCGTGCCGCGATCATAGCGCAGCATAAAGCTGGTCGCGGCCAACGACCCTTGCCTGATAAATTCGATCTTTAGTGCGCGCCCGCACTTCCTGCCCCATTGTCCCAGGCTGCATCGGAATCACAATCAGAGTCGCCCGGAAACGCGCGCCCTGCAGGATAAGCTCGGCGGGCCGCCCGGTGCGAACCAGCATCGCGGGTCCAAACATTGAGCCGTAAATCACCTGGCCTTCCCGGATAACCTGGCGAGTTGCCAGCCCGGTAATCTCGCTGAGAGTAGGCAGATTGTTTGGCAAAAGCCCCGTCACTTCACGGGGAGTCATTTGGAAATCATCGCTTGTCACGATCTGGCCTGTTGGCAGGTCGTGGCGAGCTACCAGGAGCGGAACCTTGATCTTTCCACGCACATAAACTGCAAAGGGAACCAGCGAAGCATCCTTTGTGGCGCGCATGCGAAAGCACGTTTCCTGGCGAAATGGATCATATTCGATGGTAGTGACTTCAAGGCCGGGATCATCCTGCGTGACGCGGATGGGCATGGGGAGTTCGAGGTCGCTGGAATGTATGGAATTAAGCCCGCCCGCGCCCCGTTGCTGAAGCGCGGTTTGAATGGCCTGGAGCAGCTCGATGCGCGTAAGCGGCCTGCTGAAACGCGTGACGAGGATCACAGGGGGAATCGCCAATTCCTGAGCCAGATCGGGCGCGCTAACCAGGCGGTTCAATACCTCCTGGCGCGTCAGCCGGCGAGTCTCACCAGGCTGGGGAGATTCTCCAAAGCTGATTTGCGCGCAGCGCGCGCGGAGGGCCTCCGGCGCTGAACGCGGCAACAAATCAGCCAGCGTTAATGAGGGGGAGTATGCCTGCGCTTCGGTTTGAAGGGCCAGGCGGCTGGCGCCATTCCACGCTTGCGCGCTCAGGGGCGCGACGAGCAGAAGGTTGGCAAAAGCGAGAATCGCAATGGACTTGATGGACTGCATCTTGAACGGATCCTCAGGAAGTTAAGTCTCGCCTGAAGCTATTACGGCGCCAATTGGTTCAACTGTTGCAACATCTGGTCGGCGCTTTGCACCACGCGCGAGTTGGCTTCATAGGCGCGCTGTGTCTCGATCATGGCGACGAACTGGTCCACGACATTGACATTGGATTGCTCAAGCATTCCCTGCTGCACGGTGCCGAGTCCCTCGTTGCCGCCCGGAGTGCCAGTGATCGGCGCGCCGGAAGAAGTGGTCGGGATAAACAAGTTCTGACCAATGCTCTGGAGGCCTGCCGAATTCGGAAACAAAGCAAGCTGGATCGTGCCCACCTGCTGCGCTTGCTGCGAGCCGGGTTCAGTGACGGAGACCGTGCCGTCCGTGCCGATGCTGATCGTCAGGGCATCGGAGGGAATCGTGATGGGCGGGTCGAGGGGATTGCCATCTGCCGTCACGATATTGCGTTGCTCATTGAGCTGAAAGGCGCCGGCGCGCGTATAAGCAATCTGCCCGGTCGGCAGCAGCACCTGGAAAAATCCCTGACCTTGAATGGTGAGGTCTAATGGATTGCCGGTATTCGTGTATTCCCCTTGAGTCTGCAAAATTTCCGAAGCCGCAGTGCGCGCGCCCAGGCCGATTTGAAGGCCGGTGGGCATGGTGGTCTGCTGTGTGGCGGCGGAGCCTGGGACCACGAGGTTCTGGTAGACCAGGTCTTCAAACTGAATCCTTCTCTGCCGAAAACCCACGGTGCTGATGTTCGCCAGGTTGTTGGCGATGTTGTCGAGATTTAATTGCTGAGCCGTCATTCCTCCGGCGGCCACGTAAAGCGCTGGAAACATGAAGATCTCCTTAAGAAGCTGGAACGCTGGGGAGTTGCTGCACCGCGGCCGCATCCATGATGGTGTAGAAGATGGCAACGGCGCGCTGCAACAGGTCTGCCTGGCGTTGCAAAGTGATCAGATTCACGACGCCGGTAATGGCGTTGTAATTTGAGGATTCCAACGCGCCCTGGATGATCTGAGGTTTCAGGTCAGGCTGAGCCAGATTCGCGGGCGCTGTAAAATAAGAGTTTCCTTCCGCAAGCATTGGCGCGTTGTGTGGAAAGTCCATCACCTGGAGGCGGTCCACCAAGGTGCCGTTGACGGAAATAAGCCCATCGGCGCTGATGGAAACCGGCCCTTCGGGCAGCCGAATGGGGCCTTTGGCCCCCAGGATCGGGTCGCCTGAAGCGCTGAGTAGTTCGCCGTTAGAGCCGAGCTGGAGGCTGCCGTTCCGTGTGTATCGAATCCCAGCCGGCGTCTGCGCGACTAAAAATCCTGGACCTCGCAGGGCAATATCCAGGCTGCTGCCGGTGTGCTCGATCGAACCCGGCTGGCGATCGAGTTGAGAACCGCCTAATACGCCGAAATCATTAATGGCCTGATTGAGAGGCGCTGTGGCGGCGCGGCCCTGCGCGACATCGAGCGCCTCATAAAAGGGCACTTGCGCCTTGTAGCCTGTCGTGCTGACATTGGCGAGGTTCCCGGCAAGCAGATTCAGAGATTGGAATCTTGCCATGAGGCCGGTCAACGCTGAGTAGAAGCCGCTATTCATTTCATGCCTTTCTCTTTCGCCCAGCTCATGTGCACTTCAACCGCCAAAATGGGATGGCTGTGAGACGAAGCGGATAACCTTAGAGGTTAAAATGACTTAGCCGCGCATCAGGGGCATACGGGCGGTCACTCAAATGCTTCTGGCCGGAAACTTGTTGCCGACCGCCTGTTGCCGCCTCGGAAACTTCTGCCGAGCGCTGACTGGGAGGGGTGATTTCTCTGGCGCTGGCACGGACTGCCTTCGAAGGGCGCCCTACAGGCTTCTTAGGCGCAAAGCCGTGTAGAGCGCCCCCCTAACGCCATAGCGATACCAGATTAGCAAGCCGAAATGAGATAATGGAGACGTTTGAGACAAATGAGACAGAATTTTTGCGAGGTGGATTATGAAACTTCGATGGTTAGTTGTGGCGCTTTTCAGTATCTCACTGGCAGGGTGGACTCAGACCAGCCAGGCTGCGGGGCTGCTCCATCATAAAGCCAAAAAGGCCGCTAAGGTTACGAAGACTGTTGCGACGAAGACTGCCAACGGGAGCGAAAAGGTTGCCACGACGACAGCTTCCACAACCGCTTCCGCGGGGCACGACGTGGCGCAATCAGCGGCGACCAGCACGGCAGTCCACGGGACAAAAGCCGCTGGGCATGGGGCTGTGGCTGCGATTAAAGGGATATTTAAACACTTGTAAGGCGCGCCAAAACGATAGGGTGAAGGGAAGAGGCATTCGGATTCTTATCAGAGCTTCCTGGTTATCTTGGAGATGATCATTTGAAATTCACACTCGACGTGCAACGTGAAAGCATGGGAGAGGGCATCAATGTTAAAGTTGTCGCTGATCCCGGGCAGCAAATTACCGAAGTGAAAATCACATTGGATGGCAGCACATTAGCCGACGATCAGTTGGCCACGCCTTCCGTGCAGTACGAACGAAGCTTTGATCATGTTGGTGACGCGAGATCAGGCAATGAACATCGGCTCCTGGTGACAGCGATAGATCAGGAGAGTAAGAGTGAATCCGCCATGAAGATATGGACGGACGCAACTTAGAGGTGCTGTTGAGAAGTTCCGTTAGCTCAGCATGCCGCTCAGGCTGCTTGAGGTTGCGACCCAAAGGCAGCCTTGGAGGATGACTTCAGGGAGCGTCGATCGAAATCTGACCAAGAACGCGAACAATTTGATCGCGCATCTCCTGAGCCGTGAAAGGCTTCCGCAAAAAGCCTTGCGCTCCGGCCTCCACAGCCTCTTTCACGCGCAAGGCCCTTCCTTCCGCGCTAATAATCACCACGGGGATGTTACGAGTGCCGTCGTCGGCCCGGATGGTCCGCAGGAATTCCAATCCATCCATACCCGGCATGTTGATATCACAAAGAATCAGATCAAGATGCTGGCTTTGAGCCAGGGCTAGAGCATCTTTCCCGTTCGAGGCTTCAAAAATCTCGATCGGAGTCGATGCGTGACGGAGAAAGCCCTCCACCATCTTGCGGATCATGGGCGAATCATCGACAACAAGCAAACGAAGCTTCTTCATATTTTCACTTTAATCCAAGCGCCACCGGCATGAGGTTCTTTCCGTTGAGGGTCTCAGGAATCTCGATAGGGAGAGATGAGTTATCGGCTTTGAGCCGGCGCTGCGAACCTACGCGGAACTGATGGAAGATCTCATGAAATCCTGCTGCAGCCACTGGTCAACGCGCCGCGATTCAGTCGTTAAAGTTTCCGCCAGCCTCAGACGGAGGTGAGAATCCAAGCGGCGAAGCGCGTCTAGTTTACCATAATTCGGGCTGCCTTTTTCAGCCTCGGGACTGGTTTCCCCGCTACGAATCTGTGCGGGATTCAGGTGAGCGCATGCATCAGCGATGGCAACCATCCCGACAAGTTCAGGGCAATTCGGCGCGCGCTCCGGCTCATGATGAAAGCCGAACACTTCCACCAGCGCGGGTGGGAAATTCCATAACCCTCCAATGGCAGTTCCGAGCGCGCAATGATCGAACCCGCGTTCTCGGTGACGTTCTTCGAGCGCTGTTAAGGATGGAAGCGAGTTGGCAACGCTTGCGTCTGAAACAGCCGCATGCGCCAGCAGAGGAAGCCAGCCAATATCGTGTAGCATCCCCGCAAAATAAGCCAATTCAGGCTCTCCAAATCCGCTCCATTGGCTGAGGCGCTGGCTTAAGACCGCCGCCAGCAAACCGTGACGCCAGAAAAGGAGCCCCGCTGCCGGGGAAAGCGTCTTGCCGATATACTCGATGAGATAGCAAGTCAGCGCCAAAGTGCGGAGCACGTCAGAATGGATCACCATGGCCGCCTGGGCCAGCGTCGAGATGGGGTAGGGGAGGCTGAAGAGAGACGAATTTGACAGCTTGACAATCCGACCGCTGAATTCCGGGTGCTGTTCGGTCACCTGGGTTAGTTGCCGCAAGTCCAACGGTTCGGCGATCAGAATCTTATTGATTTCCGCAATGGGCTGAGGCAGAGAGGGCCACAAGGCGAGCGGATGGGTAGCCGCGCGCGCAGTCGCAGCGTTCTCACGTGGATTGGGCGTGGTTGGCTGTGGGTTTTCCGAAGGGCGCGGTGCAGCCCCCGGTATTTTCGAGTCCATGCTTAATCCGATGATATTTCCTATCGGCAGAACCGGCGATTTCTTCAATGGCAGGGCCCATCAGGTTCCTGAAAAACGATCCTACAGGGGATTACAAATTATAGTGACATTATTTGCTGTAGCGGCGCTGTCCTCAGCGCCGAAAGACGCCGGTGGGGACACCGGCGCTACAGAAGAAGTCGTCACTATAATTTGTAATCCTCAATAAGCGCTGTCATTCCGACCTAGAGCGAAGCGACGAATCACGCTCTGCAAATAAATGGCTTACGAGATTCCTCCCTCGCAGGCTCGGGACCGCTTTTGGCTTCTTGGAATGACAGGCGGTAAGGGTTTTCCAGCACCCTGTTACAACGCGCTGAGGTTCCGGGTTCTGTCACCGAGCTTGAGGTTCTGCCGTGAAAAATGGCTTTATTTTTCCGAGGGCCGGAATCGTTATCGTTTCAGGAACTCCATGCGCTCGCTTGGGCTGGCCAGTTCTGTAATTTGAAGGCCGTAGTTCCCGTCAACGACTACCACGTTGCCGCGCGCCACCACTTTCCGCCCGATCAACAATTCTGCGGGGTCGCGCACTTGTTGGTCCAGCTCAACGACTGAGCCGGGGCCCAGTTCCAGGATGTCCTTGAGCGGCATCTGCCGCTGGCCGAAGCGCAGGGTTACTTCCAGCTCCACATCCAGCAGCAGGCTTAAGTTGGTGTCTGAGAATGATTCCAGGGGCGGAGGCGTTCCATCAGCCTTTTCGGCGCGAGGAAGCGCAATTTCCGGGGGATATTTCCCGTTGCTTCTTCGGAGCCATAAGTGAATGG
>DATGKJ010000329.1:0-5270 GCA_035294685.1 Terriglobia bacterium
CGGCTCCAGCGGGTGACGCAGTGGAAATCCGCCGTCACCTGAATTTTGGGCAAGTTCAGGAATTCCTGCCAGCTCAAACAGATCGGATGCTCCACCAGGCCGGCGGTCCGAAAGTTCCAGGTGGTAGGGTCAAAATCAGGCACGCCACTGTAATGCAAGACCGGCCACTTCAGCGTCAGGGACTGGCCAGGAGGCAAGCGGCCTTCCTCTTTCAACTTTTGCTCAAGCGCCTTGCGCTCATGATCCCCGAAGAAGCTCATTCTCAACTCCCTCCCATGATTCTGACATAGTTCCCGCCTCAATTTGCAGAGTATTCATAAACTCCGGAAGCGATCCGCTCGGCAGGGCCCGTCAGGTGGATTGAGCCGCCTTCGGGCCAGTCGATCTCAAGACGGCCAGCCATGGTCTTGACGCGAACGCGGCGCCCGGTATAACCGTTCAGGATAGAGGCCACGGCCGCCGCGCACGATCCTGTTCCTGAAGATGCGGTCTGGCCGACGCCCCGCTCCCAAAAGCGCACTTCGATTTCCCGCCTGGAAATGATTCTAACGAACTCAACGTTGGTGCGATGGGGAAAAAACGGATGAACTTCAAGCTCCCGGCCTACCGTCAGCCAGTCGATGCGGGCGAAGTCGGAAACGAAAATCGAACAGTGGGGATTCCCCATGGAGGTGATCGTCGCCCGCAACTTCCCTTGTGCGGTCGAAATCGGATATCCCAGCACGGGCGGTGAAATGTTCCGTGCGCGGAATGGAATCTTCTTCGGTTCCAGAATAGGATGCCCCATCGCAACTCGAAAAACCAATCGCCCTCGCTCTTCTTTCAGACATTCAAGCTCCTTGATTCCAGCCAGAGTCTCAATTTTCAGAGAGCGCTTGCGCGGATCGTATTCTCTCAGGCACGCGGCGGCGCATCGAATGCCATTGCCCGACATTTCGGCTTCGCTGCCATCGGCATTAAAAAACCGCACGCGCGCGTCGTGTTCCGGTGACCGGGCGGGCCTCACCAGCAGGAATCCATCGGCTCCAACGCCAGTGTGACGATGGCAGATGGCCTTTGCCAGGCGAGCAAGCAGGCGCGTCTTCCAAGCCTTGCCATGGGGCGGCATGGTCTTCGCGTTCGGGCCGGAGGCGCGGTCGATCATCCAGATAGTAACGATGAAATCGTTGCCCAGCCCGTGGAGTTTCGTAAAAGGAATTTCGATGAGGTCTCTCATTTAATGGCTCACTTCTAAATTGTGGTTCAATGATGTCCTCCCGGGGCACGGTGCGTGTCTTGGCCGCTTGCTGTGCGGAAGGGCTTTGCCCTTCTCTGGAGCTTGCACATTTATCATTCCGGGCATCCACAAAACCCAATGGCTGTCATTCTGAGGATCCGAAGGCGACGAAGAATTCCTGCATGAATCTGATTCTCCAAATACTGGGATTCTTCGCTTCGCTCCGCTCGCTCAGAATGACAGTACCGGAAATCTGGCCGAACCTTTGGGCTAAATCTCGAAGCCTCAGTGGAAGGGCGAGGCCCTTCCGCACAGCAAGCGGCCAACACACCTTTATACCGGAAAGTTCAACCCAATATGCGCTAATCGGCGCGCCGGTAGATTTCCACATAAGTCCCCCGCGGAAAAGTTTTCCGACTTACGACCTCAAAATCTCGAAAGGCCTGCGGAAAAGCCTTCATCAATTCGTCAACGGGGTCACCCCTTTCGCGGATAATCCATTCCACATATCGACCGGCTCCCGGATGGATTTTCCGCCAGTATTTGCGATCTACGTTTGTCAGCGTCTTTCGATAGGGGATTCCCACCCGGGGCATCAAGCACGGCCACTCGCCCGCAGCCAGAAGCACAGGCTGGCCATCGTAGTGATGGCTGAAAAACTGGATTACGTCCTGTTCCGCATCGGATTTGCACGGAGTATTCAAGACTCCTTCCCGAACCACAGCCAGATTCTTTGCTCCTCTCCAGCCCATGCCAATAGCCTGCGCCGCGAGAATGGCGCAGATCGCTCCCAAAAGGACGCGCCGATTATTCTTCGAGGCTCGCTCAGGAATCAGGAATGCCGCGAGCAGCGCCACAGCAGGCGCCATTTCAAGGCCATAACGCAGATTGTAGTAGGTGTGCGGGAATAGGGTCGGAACGTAGATCGGCACGCTGCCGTAAGCGAACGACTGTGTATAAAAGAGCAGTGGAACCAGGAAAAGGAGCATGGCCGAACGACGAAGGCGAAGCGAACGATCCAGTATCCATGCCACGAAACCCAGCGCGGCCAATTCCAACGACCATGCGCCGAAGACCAGCTTCAAATCTTCCAGGTAGTAATGTGCCGAAAGCCACCAGCTTCCGTCGGTGGGATAGCGGAAGCCGGTTGTGGCAAGCTGATGAGCGTAGATCGCCTTGGCGGAATAAGGTCCGTTATAAAACTCAAGAGGATTATGAAAACGATAGGCGTTGTGCAGCAGCCAGAGGAGCGGACCCGCCCCCGAAATCAGGCTGAAAACAAGCGCCTCACCGATGCGGTCCTTCCAGGGTCGAGTGCGGCAGAACAGAATAAAGAGCGCCGCAAAAGGCAGCAAGTACCATCCGTCGTAGCGGGTCAACGTTCCAAAGAAAGCCGCCAGAGCCGCCCCGACGAGCGTCACCATTTTCCCTGATTGCTGGAATCGGAAGAGCAGGAAAACCGTCAGGACACTCCAGAAAATGGCCAGGGGTTCGGTTAAGGGCGTGGTGGCTACATAAAGCAGGTTCAGGCAGAGGAGAAGGGAAACCAGAGTGACGGCTGCCGCTGCCAGAGTGCAATTCATCTCCAGCGACAGGCGAAAGAGCAGCCAGGCGGTGAGGGCGAAGGCTACTGCGGAAACCAGGCTGCCTGCAAGGCCGGTGCGCCAGAAGACATCGTTTATCGCAAGCGGCGCAGCCAAAAGATGAGGCAGCGGCAGCCAGACGCTGCCGATGGCCTCATAGCCGGGGGTTAACGAATCGAAGATCCGTCGCGCGCCCTCCACATGCGCGATTCCATCGCCATAAAGGTTGCTGAGATGACGCGATTCGAAAAAGTAAAGGCTGCCCAGATCGGCCATCACAATGGCGACCCACGCGAGCGCCGCCGCAGGTCGTGAAAGCGTGGGCAGGTTCTTATCTTCAGGTGCAGCCACGGTCAATCTCGTATCGCATCGTCAAATCGAGGCCAGATGAATCAAGCTCAATCTCTCATATTTCCTCACGCAGTAAGGAGGCGGCAGGTCTCGAACCTGCCGGTATCAAGAAAAGGCGTGACAACGCATTAGACATCGAAGTGCGTCATAGCCTTGAATTCCTTGAACCGCGTCTCGATTTCCTCGGGCTGAACCCGCAACAGGCGCGAGAGACCGAATTCTTCCACTGCAAAACTTGCCATGACCGAGCCGTAAACCAAGGCGCGGCGAAGGCTGGGTTCTGAAAGATCGCCGGTTTTGGCGAGGTATCCCATGAAACCACCCGCGAATGAGTCGCCCGCTCCCGTCGGATCATGGACTTGCTCTAGGGGAAAGGCGGGAGCAAAAAATATGGATTGATCCTGGAAGAGGCACGCGCCGTGCTCTCCCCGCTTCACGATCAGAGTGCGCGGCCCCAGCTTTTGAATGATGGAAGCCGCCCGGCGGAGGTTCTCAACCCCGGAAAGCATTCGGGCTTCTCCCTCGTTAATCACCAGGGCATCGACCGCGGCCAGAGTCTTCTTCAGATCTTCGGGCTTGCCTTGAATCCAGTAATTCATCGTGTCGCAGGCGACGACGCGAGCTCTGGGGAGTTGCTTGCGAACGTGGAGCTGGAGCGCGGGATCAATATTGCCAAGAAAAACGAATTCAGAATTCAGATATGACGAGGGAATCTTGGGAGCGAAGGATTGGAAGACATTGAGTTGCGTCTCAAGGGTCTGCGCCTCATTCATGTCACCCTGATATTTTCCGCGCCAGCGAAACGTTTTGCCTTTCGCCCGTTCCAGGCCTTGGGTATCGATGGGGCGTCCTCGAAAAATCTGCATCTGCTCTTCGCCAAAATCCTCGCCGACCACCGCGACGACGTTGACTGGCGTGAAATAGCTTGCCGTCACGGAAAAATAAGTCGCTGACCCTCCGGCAATCTCTTCGGCCTCGCCGTAGGGCGTCTGGATGCTATCGAAGGCCACTGAACCAACCACGAGCAAAGACATTACGGAAAAATCCTCCTCATCCGAGTGAGCTTGCATCCCTGTAGGGCGTCTACTTCAAATACTTCCCCACCAGCAGATTCAATTTCTTCTTCGTGGCGGCGGGAATTTTCCTGCGATCGGTCAGGATCGCATGGGCTAAAGCCGATCCGCACTTGCAGGCACGCTCTGCCGGAAGATCGCGGACAGCATGCCGGATGATCTCCGCAGCGTTTTCCGCGTTCCGCTGAAGGCATTCGTAAACCTGATCGACGGTCACCGCATCGTGCGCCGGATGCCAGCAATCGTAGTCGGTCACCATGGCCAGCGTGGCGTAACAAATCTCGGCCTCCCGCGCCAGCTTCGCTTCCTGAAGATTCGTCATGCCGATCACGTCCATCCCCCAGGAGCGATAGAGGTGGGATTCGGCCTTGGTCGAAAAAGCCGGACCCTCCATGCAGACGTAAGTTCCTCCCCGGTGGGCGGTCACCCCGGCGGATTCGCAAGCCTTCTCGAGAGTGTCCTGCACGGTGGGGCAGAAAGGGTCGGCGAAACTGATGTGAACGGCGATGCCTCCCCCAAAAAATGTGGAAACCCGATGATGAGTGCGGTCAAAAAACTGGTCAGGAATGACCATTTCCATGGGTTTGAATTCCTCGCGCAATGAGCCCACGGCGCTCAACGAGATGATGCGTTCCACGCCGAGCTTTTTAAAGCCGTAGATATTGGCGCGAAAGTTCAGCTCCGAGGGCAGCAGCAAATGGCCTCTTCCGTGGCGAGCCAGAAAAGCCACGCGACGCCCCTCCAATTCGCCCACCCGATAGGCGTCTGAAGGCCGGCCAAAGGGAGTCGCCAGCCGGACTTCCTTTCCACGCTGGATGCCTTGCATGTTGTAAATTCCGCTGCCGCCGATAATTCCGATTTCAGCCTGAGCCATAGTGGATTGTCCTCGCCGGATAGATTAGGGACAAAGATCACCCCGCATTGCACCCGTGTAAATGCTCATTTTTACCAAACATTTTGAAGACGCGTCATTCTGAGAGCAGCGAGGAATCCCTGCATTTAAAAATCAGGCTACAGGGGATTACAAATTATAGTGACACTATTTGC
>DATGKJ010000330.1:0-10572 GCA_035294685.1 Terriglobia bacterium
GCTCGCCGCAGATGCCCACCTTGAGATTGTGGCGCGCCTCGCGCCCTTCGGCAGTTCCGATCTTCAGCAGCCGTCCGACACGCTTCGGATCGAGCACGGCAAACGGGTCTGCCAGCCAGATTTTCTGCCGCACGTACGCCGCAATGATTTTGCCGCAATCGTCGCGCGAAAGCCCGAACGTAGTCTGCGTCAGATCGTTGGTGCCAAAGCTGAAGAATTGCGCTTCCTGTGCGATTTCAGCCGCCGATAGCGCCGCAGCCGGAAGCTCAATCATCGTGCCCACCAGGTAATCAACCTGGACACCCTTCTTCTCGAAAACTTCCCGAGCCACGCGGTCCACGATCTCTTTCTGAAGCGCCAATTCTTTCACATCCCCAACCAAAGGGATCATGACTTCAGGTTTCGCTTTAATTCCTCTCTTTTCGCATTCGCAGGCCGCCTCGAAAATGGCGCGCGCCTGCATTTCCGTGATCTCCGGATAGAGAATGCCCAAGCGGCAGCCGCGCAGGCCCAGCATGGGATTGAATTCATGTAATCCTTCAACAACTTCCAGCATCTTCTTGAGCTGATGGAGCTTGGCTCCCTTCTTGCCTTGCGCTTCAAGCGTTGCAATCTCCACCATCAACTGCTCGCGCTTGGGCAGGAACTCATGCAACGGCGGGTCGAGCGTGCGGATGGTCACGGGATACCCATCCATGGCTTTGAAGAGACCCATGAAATCCTTGCGCTGCATGGGCAGAAGTTTGGCCAGAGCCGCGCGCCGCTCCTTTTCGTAGCGGGCGGCTTCTTTCGGATCATTCGTATCCTTGCACGCCATGATCATCCGCTGCATATGCGGCAGCCGGTCAGCAGCGAAGAACATGTGCTCGGTGCGGCACAACCCGATGCCTTCAGCGCCAAACTCTCGCGCCGTGGTCGCATCGCGCGGGATATCCGCATTGGCGCGGACGCCAAGCTGGCGGCGCTCATCCGCCCATTTCATGAAAGTCGCAAAAGCGCCGCTGTGCGGGTCAGGATCGACCGTGTTGGCTTTACCCAGAATCACGCGGCCTGTCGAGCCATCGAGCGATAGCCAGTCCCCTTCCTTGAGCGTGTGCTTGCCGATCTTCAATATCTTTTTCTTCTCATCCACCTCCGCCTCCGCGCAGCCTGCTACGCAGCATTTTCCCATGCCGCGCGTGACGACCGCCGCATGCGAAGTCATCCCTCCGCGCGAGGTGAGAATGCCGGCGGCCACTTCCATGCCGTGGATATCGTCCGGCACGGTTTCCGCCCGCACCAGAATCACCGGCTCGCTTTTGCCCTTCGCCACCGCATCATCGGCGGTAAACACCACACGCCCCACTGCCGCTCCGGGTGAGGCCGGCAAGCCCTTGGCGATCACATCCAGGGGCTTCGATTCGTCCAGAACGGGATGAAGGAGCTGATTCAACTGCTCTGGCTCAACCCGCATCAACGCTTCCTCGGGCGAGATCAGCCCCTCCTCAACCATATCCACCGCGATGCGCACGGCGGCGTTTCCGGTGCGCTTGCCGTTGCGCGTCTGGAGCATGTAGAGCTTCCCTTCCTGAATGGTGAACTCAAAATCCTGCACGTCCCTGTAGTGCCGTTCCAGACGCCCCGTAATCTCGCGCAACTGATCGTAAACTTCCGGCATGATGTTCTTCAGTTCCTCAATAGGAACCGGCGTGCGCACTCCGGCCACCACGTCTTCGCCCTGGGCGTTCATCAAAAACTCGCCATAAAACTGCTTTTCGCCGGTCGCGGGGTTGCGGGTGAAACCCACGCCTGTGCCTGAGGTTTCACCCATGTTTCCGAAAACCATCGCCTGGACATTCACGGCCGTCCCCAGATCATCGGGAATCTTGTTCAGGCGGCGATAAGTCTGGGCGCGAGGGTTATTCCACGACCGGAAGACCGCCTCAATCGCCATCGCCAGTTGCTGGCGCGGCTCCTGCGGAAATTCCTTTCCGGTCTTTTTCTGAACGAGCTTTTTATATCCGGCAATGATCTGCTGAAGGTCCTGAGCGGTGAGCTCCGTATCCAGCTTCACGCCCCGTTTCTTCTTCTGAGCGTTAAAGATGTGGTCAAATTCCTCCTTGGAGATTTCCTGCACCACATTGCCAAACATCTGGATAAAGCGCCGGTAGCTGTCGTAGGCGAAGCGCGGATTTCCGGTTTTGCGGGCCACAGCTTCAGCCACCGTATCGTTCATGCCGAGGTTTAGGATAGTATCCATCATTCCGGGCATGGAGAACTTGGCGCCCGAACGCACCGAGACCAAGAGCGGCGATCCGGCATCGCCCAGCTTCTGCCCGAGTTGCTGTTCGAGGCGAGCCAGGGCCTGATCCACTTCCTGACGGATGGAATCAGGAACCTGATTGCCATTCTCGAAATAGACCCGGCAGGCGGAAGTTGCAATCGTAAATCCGGGTGGTACGGGCAGGCCGGCGTTGGTCATCTCGGCAAGGCCCGCCCCTTTCCCTCCCAGCACATCTTTCATGTTGCCGTGCCCTTCCGCCTTACCACCTCCAAATGCATAAACGTATTTCTCCATGATTCCTCCAATTCAAGAATAGCGATATCCAAAGAAACCGCGTTATTTCCAATACCTACTCTGGACAGACCAAACTGTCATTCTGAGGAGCCGAAGGCGGTCCTGAGTGAAACGAAGGAAGAATCCCCGTCTTTGTTTGATTGTTTAAATGCAGGGATTCTTCGCTCCGCGGAGTTTACCCTGAGCGGAGCCGAAGGGCTCGCTCAGAATGACAGGGCGGCGGCTTTGCGCAGAATAACGAATGTTCCACTCAGTTCGCCATGTCGCTCTGCGACACCCCGAAGGATGAAAATTACGCGAGATTGGCAAATGTCCCATTGTCTGCCGGAATATCGGCGTATTTTTCAGGGCAGAATGACAGGCTGCCAGAGTTTTTCAGTAACCCTGCCAGCTTGTTGGTCCATGACGGCGTTTTGCGTACCAACACCCTTCCACAGCGCGCATTGTGATGAATTCGCTTCCGCACGAATAACCTTACTGCCCCTCCTAAACTGAGGATGCGAGTCTCGCTTTCCGCTTTCGGCCTTCTCTCCGTTGTCGGCGCGCCGACAAAACTTAATCCAGCACTTTAAGTTTTCTTGCGCTGACGGTCTTTATGGCTTATTGCCCGACCGCCGCCTTGGACCGCGACTCAACCGCAATTTCGGCCAGATCAGCCAGGCTGGTGAACACATCTTTGTTCAGCCGGACGAGAAGCTGAAGGCGGTTTCTGCGCAGATCCTGGTTTTCCGTCATCACCAGCACGTTGTCGAAAAAACCGTCAACGGATGGCCTGATCTTCGCCATCTCCCGAAATGCTTCCTTGTAATCGTACTCCTCACGAGGGCCGAGCAGGGGGTTTAACCTCGTATTCAGCTTCTTGTACTCGCGATAGAGTTCTTGCTCCGGGGCCTCAACCAGCTTCTCCTCATCAAACATTCCGGAACTCAAGTCTTCCCCGCTCGCTGACTTGCTGAGGATGTTGCGCGTGCGCTTGGCCGCCGTCGCCAGGGCGATAAAATCCTCCGTATCGCGAATCTCCTCAAGCGCCTTTGCCACCTCGAGCGCCTGGGAAGGTACGCGAAACATGTCAGGATTTGCCAG
Source organism: Terriglobia bacterium (assembly GCA_035294685.1). Classification (GTDB taxonomy): domain Bacteria; phylum Acidobacteriota; class Terriglobia; order UBA7540; family UBA7540; genus RH2-MAG17b. The sequence continues at coordinate 3,641 of DATGKJ010000330.1, forward strand.
AACAGCCCGCACGGTGTCGTAACGCAGCCCGCAGGCTTCCCGCAGGTAAAAGTCCAGCCGGTCGCGCAAGAAATCCTCCGGAAAGTTGTGCGCTGCCTGTTCGGCAATAATGCCAAGGTTCAACCCGGCGAGCGCCTCGGCGGCCAGTTTAATCACTCCATTCCCTGCCCGCCTCAGCCCAAACGGGTCGCTCGAGCCTGTCGGTTCAAGGCCTACGGCGAATCCTGCCACAACCGTGTCCAGTTTGTCTGCGAGCGAAACCACCGCGCCAACCACCGTGCGCGGGCAAGCATCCTCGACGCTCACCGGACGATAGTGATCGTAAATCGCGTCGGCGACCTCATCCGGCTCGCCTTGCTCCCTAGCATACAGCCCGCCAATTACACCCTGCAGCTCGGTGAATTCCTGCACCATCTGTGTTGTAAGGTCGCACTTGCATAGCTCCACGGCCCGCAAGGCATGTTGTCGCTCCCGGGCATTCATCCGACCCGATTTTTCAAGTTCTTTGCAAATCTTTTCCGTCAGCGCCCTCATCCGCCGAACTTTGTCGCCATAAGTTCCAAGCTTTGCCTGGTAGGTGACGCGCTCAAGCATCGGAATGCGGTCGCGGAGAGGAATTCGCTGGTCGGCATTCCAGAAGAACTCGGCGTCGGCAAAGCGCGCGGCCAGCACCCGTTCATGTCCCTGCCGGATCAATCCCTTGGGATCGCCGGGCACATTGAGCACAGTGATAAACTGCGGCTGCAAATTGCCTGCCTTGTCTTCCACGGCAAAATATTTCTGATGATCGCGCATCACCGTCACCAGCACCTCGCGCGGCAGCGCCAGATAACGGGAATTGAAGCCGCCCATGAGCGGCACAGGCCATTCGGTGGAATTCACCACCCAGTTTTCCAGCCACTCATCCGCAACGGTCTTTGCATTTCCGCCTTCAAGTAATGCTTGAACTCCCTGCTGCACACGCTCCCGGCGCTCGGCGCCATGCACGATGACCCGATGCGCTTTCAGGAGCAGATCGAGATCTAAGTGGGTGACGGCGAGCGGTTCACTCCCTTGCAGGCGATGCCCATAAGTGAAGCTGCCGGACTTGACCCCGGCAAACTCAAAAGGAACCACTTGAAGATCGTCTCGATCGCCCAACACGGCCAATATCCAGCGGATCGGACGGACGAAGAGCGGTCCGGATTTCGCCGTCCAGTACATGCTCTTGGGAAACGACAGACTGCCGATGACCCCCGGCAAAACTTCAACCAATACTTCAAGCGCGCTGCGACCCGGCTCGGTGATCTCAAGCGCCAGGTACTCGCCCTTCGGGGTTGTGACGCGCTTCAAATCCGATACCTGGGCGTTGTTCTTTGCGGCAAAGCTCTCGGCAGCGCGAGTGGGCTTCCCTTCTTGATCAAAAGCTGCTTTGACCGGAGGTCCGGTGATTTGTTCCACGCGGCCCGATTGCTGGCGAAAGAGCGCCGGGGCATAGGCGATGAGGCGGCGCGGCGTGGATGCAGTTTTCACCGCCGGCGCGTCGGGCGAAAGCAGCCGCGCTTCACCCAGGGCCAAGCTAAGGCGTTCACCCAAATCGCGCTCGGCGCCCTCAAGGAACCGGGCAGGGATCTCCTCGCAACCAATCTCGAGCACCAAGGCGGTGGTCTCAGGCGCGCTCATGCGTTCACCACCTCCGGAGTTCGAGCATTCTTGCGTTCGACATCGATGGCCGCCACGCGACAGGCTAATTTTCGCACCCTGGCGATCAGGGTGACGCGTTCAGTAACACTGATCGCACCCCGCGCGTCAAGAATGTTGAACAGGTGGGAACACTTCAGACAAAGCTCATAAACCTTACGCAGCGGGAAGCGCTCGCGGGCGCGGTCATCCTTTAAACCCGCGTAGGACTCCAGCAAGCGCGCGGCTTCCGACTCATTCAGATCGAACATCTGGCGGCAGATTTCCGGCGAGGCTTGCTCAAAGTCATAAACCGAAAGTTCAAGTTCTTCTTCAAGTCTCAGGTCGCGATAGGTGCGCTCTCGATTCCACATCACGTCGAAGACATTGTTCACATTCTGCAGGAACGCCGCGATGCGCTCGAGGCCGTAAGTAATCTCCACGCTGATCGGCTCCAGATCGACTCCCCCGCACTGCTGAAAATAGGTGAACTGGGTGATCTCGAGGCCATCGAGCACCACCTGCCAGCCAATGCCCCAGGCACCAAGCGTGGGCGATTCCCAATTGTCTTCCTCAAAGCGCACGTCGTGATCGCCGAGGTCAATGCCAAGGCTCGTGAGGCTTTGCAGGTAAAGATCCTGAATATCCGCCGGAGGGGGCTTCAGGATCACCTGCATCTGCGTGTGTTTGAGCAGGCGGTGAGGGTTCTCGCCGTAGCGTCCATCCGCCGGGCGGCGCGAGGGCTGAACGTAGGCCACACGCCAGGGTTCCGGCCCCAGCACGCGGAAGAAGGTCTCCGGGCACATCGTCCCTGCCCCTACCTCTAAGTCATAAGGCAGCGCCAGAACACAATCCCGGCCGGCCCAGTATTCACTCAGCCGGATGATCATCTCCTGAAAAGTCAGGCTTGGATTTAAAGTATTACTTGAAATATTGACTTCCTCCCGAAAATTTCGGCATGACAGGCGGCAAGAGTCTCTCAGAATCCTGCTAACTCTCGGCTGCGAGCATTTCCAACGTCACCAGTTTCCGCTCGGCGCAAGCTTCCATCCACGTTTCAAAAAGACGCCGCGCTTCCCGCACAGCGGGCGCAAGCGTTTCAGAACCCATCCAGGCATCCAGTGGTGAGCGTCGCATCTTTTCCATCAGGCTGAACGCCTCATTTGAAATCTTCCGCGACCGGCTCGTCCGGCACCGGCTACAAACAAAGCCTTGCGTTTCGTCTCCATAAAAAATCTCTTCGCCTGCAAGATCTCGCCCGCAGGCTCGGCATTGTTCGAGCTGCGGCAGAAAGCCCGCAAGGCGCAGCAGCCAATAGTCGTAATAAAGCAGAGGCCGGTCGATTTCGCGGCTGGCCTTGAGCGCCCGCAAGACCGCAAGCAGGAGCCGGAAGGCTCTCTCATTCACCTCGCGCTCCGGCAGAAAACGCTCGGCGGCTTCGGCGATATATTGCGCCGCCAACTGCACCCGATAGTCGCCCTGCATGGCAAAGAACGATTCCAAAAGCTCGGTGGAATTGATGCGCAGCAGTTCGCGGTTCTCGCGCTCGAAAAGCCACAGGCGGATGTAAGTGAGCGGCTCAAGCATCCCCCCATAGCGGCTCTTGGGACGCTGCGCGCCGGTGGCCGTCGCTCTGAGTCGTCCGAGTTGTCGCGTAAAAAGAGAGACAATCTTATCGGCTTCCCCCAGGCGATACGTCCGGAGGACGATAGCTTCGGTTTCACGCAGGGGCATGAGAGCCTATGGCAGTCCGTGTCGGCGCGCCGACAATCTCATAAACTTAACAAACTTAGCATAGCTCCCGCCGCCCGAAAAGTAAAAAACCCGCCCGGGCAGTGACCTAAATCCGGCTTGCATCAAGTGGCACGGACATCCTGGCCGTGGTGGTTCAGCGCTTCACGGGCGAGACGATCCCTGTCGCACGGCAAAGTGGGACACTACCCCTGTCCGCTTCGAAGTCTGTGCAGAACTGCGGCGCTGCCCTCCGCGCCGAATTAACTGGCAATCAACAAGGCGCGCGCTGAAAAGCCGCCCGAGCGTCAAAGGCACCGGTGCAAAGGAGGTCTTTCATGCCGGCTCTCCCATCGGTCGCAACGTGATACGCCCGCCCCAAATTACCTCAGCAGAGCACATTCACCACCAGCCAATCATCACCAATTCCGCGGCCCACGCCGCCTCAAAAACCGCCCCAACTGTGCAAAATCCCATGCCGATGTGAAAATAGATTATGTTAACTTGGAGCGTTCCACTACAAAAATTATCAGACGTGGATGTGGAAAAGCTTCGATAACCCTCGAACTCTTCAATTTCATTTGCAACTTGAAGAAGGCCGGGATAGAGTAGCCCACCAGCGTTTTGTTTTAAGGAGAGGTGAATTTCTTGGCTGCGAATCGAGTGGACGTTGTTGGGCTGGGCTTGAATGCCACGGATACGGTGATGCTGGTGCGGGACTTCCCCGCCCTGGGCGGAAAGGAGCGCGTGGTGTCGCTCTCGCGGCAGGCGGGCGGCCAGATCGCCACCGCTCTGGTCACCTGCCAGCGGCTGGGGCTTAGGACGCGATACATCGGCAAGGTCGGCGGCGACGAGGCCGGAAAATTTCAGCTTGAGAGCCTGCGGAACGAAGGGGTGGACATTGAGCACGTACGGATAGTCCCTGGCGCGCCAAACCAGTTTGGACACATCATTGTGGACCAGGCAACGGGGGAAAGGACTGTATTCTGGGATCGGGACCCACGGCTGGCGGTCGGGCCTGAAGAAGTGGCTCCGCAGGCCATCCGGGAAGCGCGAGCCTTGCATCTGGATGGCTGTGACGTGGAAGCATGCATTTTTGCAGCTCAGGAGGCAAAGCAGGCCGGAATTCCCGTCATCGCCGACCTTGATACGGTTTATAAGCAGGTTGAAAGGCTCTTCCCTTATATCGATTATCTTCTGGCTTCCGCCAATTTCCTTCCTTCGGCCACCGGCGAGGACGATCCATTCCGCGTGCTCGAATATATGGCTCGCGAGTACCGGATGAAAGCGCCGGGAATGACCCTGGGCCGCGACGGAGCTTTGATATACTCAGAAGGCCGGTTTATCTACTCGCCGGGATTTGTCGTGGAAACCGTCGATACCACAGGCGCCGGCGACGTCTTCCACGGCGCGTTCATCTATGGACTGCTTTCGGGATGGCAGCTCGAACGGACGCTCGACTTCTCCAACGCCATGGCCGCGCTCAACTGCATGGCGCTTGGCGCGCGCGGCGGCATCCGGAGTGAAAGCGAGGCCCTGGAGTTGATCGCGCGCGGCAGCCGCCACGTGAATAAGGCCTATCAGGCTGGGGCGGGTTCGCGCTGCTGAAACTTGGAGTCATTGCGTCGATGGCCCCGGGGCAGGCAGAACGCGGTAGGCAGAAGGCGGAACGCAGGGATTATAAATGGACGACATCATGAATTCCAAATCATACGCCCTCATCACGGGAGCCTCCAGCGGCATTGGCGAATGCTTCACTCGCGCACTTGCAAAGCGGCGGATGAATCTGGCGCTGGTCGCAAGGTCTCAGGAAAAACTTGAAACTTTGGCCCAGGAGCTCAGGAACGCGCATGGGATTCAAACCGAAGTCATTGCAATGGATCTGGCGCAACCGGGAGCGGCCCAAAACCTCATGCAAACCTTGAAGGAACGGCAGATTGAGGTCGATCTGCTGATCAACAACGCCGGAGCCGGGGCGCAGGGCCGATTCTGGGAAATCTCTCTGGAGCGCCAGGAGCAGATTCTGCGGCTCAACGTTCAGACTTTACTTGAACTCTGCCACCTGCTGATTCCTGCCATGATTCAGAATCGCCGTGGAGCGATCATCAATGTCTCTTCCACCGCCAGCTTTCAGCCTCTTCCCTACACCTCCGTCTACTCAGCCAGCAAATCGTTCGTCACTCATTTCTCAATGGGGCTTGCCGAAGAGTTGAGACCCTATGGAATCCAGGTGGTCACGCTCTGCCCCGGTCCGACAGAGACCAACTTCTTTGCAGCGGGAGAATATCGCTCGATGCGGTTTCGGGGCGGGATGCAGTCGCCAGAGAAAGTCGCCAGCGCGGGTCTCGCCGCGCTCGACCATGGCGGCGGGCTGACGCTTTGCAGCTTGCGCGACAACTTCCTGCTTTTCACGGAGAGATTTATCCCGCGAAGCTGGGTAGCCCGCATCGTAGCCGGCATGTTCAAACCATAACCAGCAAGCAAAGCAGGGGCGGGCGACGTCCGCCCAGGGCGCATGCCATGCGCCCTACAATGGCTCTTTCTTGAAAAACGGTTGCCACTGCTCGCGGGCCGGAGGGCTGGTAGCATAGCTGATCCCGATCAGGGCTGCCAGAGAGGCCGCCAGCGCGGGAAAGATCATGGGAAAGTGAAAGCCCATCACTTTCCAGAAGACGGCCACCATCATCCCGGCAAAGATCGAGCCTAATCCACCGGCGGGCGTAGCGCGCTTCCAGAAGAAGGCGGCAATAATGGCGGGCGTGATGCCCGCTCCGTAAACGTCATAGGCATAGACTGAAGTGGCCAGAATGGAGGGCTGGAACGCCTGCGCCAGGGCAATCAGTCCCAGGATGATGACGACTGCGCGCGAGAGGAGCATCAACGAGCGATCCGTGGCTCGTTTCCACAGGAAGCGTTGAAAGACATCGTGCACCACGCTCGTGGCCGGCGAGAAAAGGAAATTGTTTCCGGTGGAGATAACCTTGGCAAAAATCGCGCCAAGAAAAATCGCGCCCGCCCAGGGAATAAGCCCGTGCCGCGCCGTGTAAGGGATGATGCCCCAGGCCGGCAGCTTGCCGGACTGGACGACGGGCTGGAACAGGATGCCGCCCACAATGGCCAGCAGCACGATGATCGTCTCCAACACCATCGTGCCGCACACCCAGCCCAGAACTGAAAGGCGAGCGTCGCGCGCGCTCCGCGCGGAAAAAAACTTCTGGTAAGTGCTCTGATTGCCAATCATTAGGGTGAGCGTTGGAAAGAAATAGCCCATGATTTCAAGCCAGGTCATCGTGCCTTTCATTTGAAAGTGGCTGGCAGGCAGCGCCGAGCGCACCGTGTCCCAGCCGCCCACGTGGGCCAGCATCGCCGGCAATGCCAGGAGGCATCCCACCGTGACGATGATGCCGATCACGAGGTCGGTATACGCCACCGAGGACATTCCCGCCATCGCGGTGAAGACAATGACAAACGCCGCCAGAACCACGGTGCCCGAGGTCTGGCTGACGCCAAAGGCGAGCTTCAGGATGCGTCCCCCGCCCTGA
>DATGKJ010000331.1:0-4335 GCA_035294685.1 Terriglobia bacterium
GCTATCGAAAGCTCACAGAGGGCCTCGGAGTGGTCGGCGCGATTGAGGTGGAGTGCAGCCCGTGGCTGGAGGATAACCAGTGGGTGCTGGATGTTGCGGCAAAAGATCCCATCATTGTCGGAACCGTCGGGGATCTCGAGCCGGGCAAGCCGGACTTCCACAAGCAACTGGAGCGCTTTCACCGCAATCCGCTGTTTCGCGGCATTCGCTATGGAAACCTGTGGGGCAGGAACCTGAGCGAGGAACTCGCGAAGCCCAAGTTCCTTTCCGGCCTTAAGGCTCTTGCCGAAGCCGACCTGGAACTGGATACGGCCAATCCCGATGCGACATTGATTGCGGCTGTCGTCCGGCTCACCGACCGGGTTCCCGACTTGCGCGTGGTCATCGATCACCTGCCGCAGTTTAATCCGCCCACGCAGGGGAAGGCGCGCGCCGAATATGAGGCCAACTTGCGGGAATTGGGGAAGCGTCCCCAGGTGTACGTGAAAATCTCCGAAGTCCTTCGCCGCGTCAATGGCCGCGTCTCCCAGGACGTGAATTTCTATCGGCCCAGACTCGATGAGATCTGGGATACGTTCGGCGAAAACCGGCTGATGTATGGCAGCGACTGGCCGAACAGCGACCACATTGAAACTTACCCTCAGGAACTCACCCTTGTCCGCGAGTACGTATCAGGCAAAGGCCGAGCTGCAGCGGAGAAGGTTTTCTGGAAGAATTCCATCGCCGCTTATCGTTGGATCAGGCGCGACATCAGCCAGCCCCAGCTTGTGTAGAAGCCTGCTGCGCCACAAGTAGAGTAGCGCAGGGTTTCTCGTTTTTGGAAACTCGGCGACTTGTTTGCTACAGGGGATTACAAATTATAGTGACGACTTCTTCTGTAGCGCCGCTGTCCCCACCGGCGTCTTTCGGCGCTGAGAGCCTGCCCTGAACGAAGTGAAGGGACAGCGCCGCTACAGCAAATAGTGTCACTATAATTTGTAATCCCCTGTACGTGAAGTTTCTGGAGAGCCGAAATACAGGGATTCTTCGCTATCGCTCAGAATGACAAGCGAAGGGACTCGGGATGACAGTGCCCCTAGCTGCTTTGTCACTCTGGGTTGGATAGCACATATCGCTCGATGGCTGCCGCCACGCCGTCTTCATCGTTCGAGCGGGTTAATTTCCACCCGTCGCGCACCGCCTCAAAACTATGGTTGGCCATCAGCACCGGCAGGCCCGCAAATTGCAGCATCTCGATATCATTGAAATTATCGCCAATCGCCATCACTTCCTGGGGACCGATTCCGCAGGATTTTGCCCACCAGGTCAGCGCAACTCCTTTCGAGCAGCCGCGATTCATCACATCAAGCAGCGACAGGTTGCGGGCCAGATATTTTGTCCACGTCAGATTGCAGAACGAAGCGACAGGCGAAGATCGCAGCACGGCTTCCACCGGCTCGATCCTTTCCGGGGGGCCGCCAAATGTCACCTGAATCGGATCGGCGGTTAAGGCCGCGGCGAGATCGGGCGTCTGAAGCAGATAGTCCCGGCTGTTTCTCATATACCATCCTACCGGGCCCTCTGGGGCGGCGTCCGCATGCATCAGCAATTGCCCGCGACAGTTCATGTCGAAGATGGCCACCGCATACGCCTGGTAATCGCGCGCCGCCTGAATAACCTGCCGCGCCACTTCAACCGGGAGAAAGTTGCGATAGTAGACCTCGCCTGACGCCTTGCCGATTCTCGCGCCGTTTGACGAGATCAGGATGACTTCCTCCGGGATTTGTTCGATAAAAGGCCGCGCAGAATGGAAGCGGCGGCCCGTGACAATCACGATTTGCACGCCACGCCTTGCGGCGGCGACCACGGCCTCCCGATTTGCCGGGGCGATCTGGCTCTGGCTGTTCAGAAGCGTGCCGTCGAGATCAATCGCAATCAAGCGGATGGGCATCAGAATGCTCGCAATATGTGATGACGCCTGAGCGCTTTAACAGGCAATAGCGATAGAATGTTGAGTCGCCTCGGAAGGAAGATGGACAGGCAGGCACTTATTCATTATAGCAGGAGGACGCGCGCGCCCTGTGCGCACCATATCGTTCGCCTGTCATTCTGACGCTGAGCCCTTCGGCTCCCACTCAGGGTAAACCCCGCGAAGCGGGAGAATCCCTGCATCTCAGTTCAAGGTAAACTACAGGGGATTACAAATTATAGTGACACTATTTGCTGTAGCGGCGCTGTCCTCAGCGCCGAAAGACGCCGGTGGGGACACCGGCGCTACAGAAGAAGTCGTCACTATAATTTGTAATCCTCAATAAACTCTGCGAAGTATCCGGTATTTGGAGGAATATACAAATGCCATACAAATGCAGCGATTCTTCGTCGCCTTCGGCTCCTCAGAATGACAGCGGCTTGTCCGTCAATCTGCATAGCAGGTGTCATCTCTATGACCACAGAGCAATCGTCGGTTGAGCAAAGCAAATCCCGGAATCGCAATTCAGATGTTTATGTCGCCACGCTGGATGTGGGCACTTCCTCAGTTCGGTCGCTCTTATTCAATCAGCGCGCCGAAGAAATGGAAGGCTTTGGGATTCAGATCCCTTACGACGTCAAGACCGCTTCGGATGGGGGCGTTGAGGTGGACGCCGACGCGCTGGCTGACCTGGTGGTGAAGAGCCTCTCCGTTCTTCATCAGCAAATCCAGGAGCATCGGCTGAAGATTTCCGCCGTCGCGTGTTGCACCTTCTGGCACAACGTGCTTGGAGTGGATGCCAATGGCTCGCCCTCGACGCCGGTCCTTCATCCTTTTGATACTCGCGCTGATCAGGCGGCGCACAAGCTGGCCTCGCGGATTGACGGGCGCGCCCAGCATGCGCGAACCGGTTGCGTGCTCCATCCCAGTTATCTGCCGGCCAAACTGCTCTGGCTTTCGGAAACGAATCCCGCGGCGTTCAAGGCTTCCCGGCAGTGGATGTCGTTCGGGGAATATCTCTTCCTGAAATTTTTTGGCAAGGCCGTTGCTTCCGTCTCCATGGTCTCAGGTTCCGGTCTGTGGAACCAGCATGAGAATCAGTATGATTCTGAAATTCTCGACGCATTGCCGGTTGACATCCATCAGTTGAGTCCGGTTCAGGAAATGGACCAACCGCTCAGCGACCTTCGCCCGGAATACAAGCCCCAATGGCCCACGCTCTCCGGCGTGCCCTGGTTTCCGGCTCTCGGAGACGGAGCGTGCAACAATATCGGCAGCGATTGTGATTCGCCGGAGCGCTTCGCGCTGATGGTGGGCACCAGCGGAGCCCTGCGAGCTGTCAGCGAGAGTTCAAAATTGGAAATCCCCGACGGGCTTTGGTGCTATCGCGTGGATCGGAAGCGCTACCTGTTCGGCGGAGCGCTCTCAAACGGAGGAGAAGTCTATGCCTGGATGAAGCGCACATTGGCTTTGCCCGAAGAAGAGAAAATCGAATCAGAACTCGCGGCCATGAAGCCAGGCTCCCATCTTCTTACCGTGCTGCCTTTCTTCGCCGGTGAACGTTCCACGCACTGGCGGGCGGATGCGCGAGCCACCATCACCGGTCTTCATGCCAGCACCCGCCCTGTTGAAATCCTTCGCGCGGCGCTTGAGGCCGTGGCTCTGCGGTTTCGCGCCGTCTACGACCTGATGGTCAAGAGTCTTGGAGTTCCCAGGGAAGTGATCGCCTCCGGGGGCGCTCTCCTCCATTCTCCAGCGTGGTCCCAGATGATGGCGGACGCTTTGGGGCGGTCGGTGGTCGCTTGCCTTGAAAAGGAAGCCACCAGCCGCGGCGCGGCCATGCTGGCGCTCGAAAGGCTCAATGTTGTCCCGGACGTGAGCCGTCTTCAGGGACGCAGAGGCAAGACTTTTAATCCCGATCCCTCGCATATCGCTGTCTATGAGGAAATGCTAACCCGGCAGCAACAGCTCTACGCCAAACTTTTCAGTGAAAAGTAAAGCGCAACGCCCAGCCTGATAAGAATTACAAATTACAGTGACAACCTCTGTGTAGCTCCGGCGCTCCCCACCGGCAGTTTTTCGGCGCGAGAGCCTGCCCTGAACAAAGTGCTGGAACAGCGCCGCAATAGGAAACACTGCTGCCCTAATTTGCAGACCTCAATACCCCGCGCTTCCCGCGCGGTAATCGAGCGCAGCCACAAGCGCCTGGCTGTCGCGCCAATGCGGCTCGACGCGCACGTGAAGATCGAGAAAAACTTTGGGCGGGAACAATCTCTCCAGATCGCGGCGGGCTTCAATGCCAATCTGCTTGATGCGCGCCCCTTCGGCCCCAATCACAATCGGCTTCTGCGATTCTTTTTCGACCACGATGGTGGCTCGGATGCGCG
>DATGKJ010000332.1:0-6117 GCA_035294685.1 Terriglobia bacterium
GAAAACCGATTACTATCACGCCCCGGCTTATCCCACATTTCTCTATTACAATCCGCATCCCGATGAGAAATATGTTGAGATCGATGTGGGCGCTCCCGAGAAAGACCTTTACGACAGCGCTCAACAGCGCTTCCTGAAAAAGAACGTAAAAGGTGTAGCGAGCTTTGCAATTCCTGGTGATACGGCGGTTGTGCTGGTCGTCGTTCCTTCTGGCGGGAGGTTAACATGGCAGGGGAGCAAGATTCTGATCAATGGCAAAGTTGTATGCTACGGATAGAGCGTTGCCTCAGGATCGTTCACTGGAAGGCGCCCGCTGCTGATTTTCCGTTCTTCGTAGGATTCACTGGCGGCGTCTGCCAGGGCGGTAGAGAGAAATCCTGTGACTCATTTCCCACAGTGCCGGGCAACTCCCCGCTTTTGATGTTCCTCGTCACATTGGCCGCAGCCGTCGGATTATGAGCCATTGCATACGCCTGGCTCAACAGGAGCTGGGCTTGGCGGTTGGAGGGATCGAGCTTTAGCGCCAAAGTAAGCTGTTCAATGGCCCCGGTTGCGTTGCGAGATTGCAATTCAATTTGGCCCAACCAGCGATGGGCTTCGGAGCTCTGCGGGTTGAATCGGAGCGCATCTTTAAAAGCGCGAATAGCGTCACCGTGCTGGCCAGCGCGGTCGAGAGCAATGCCTGAGAAGTAGGCCAACAGGAAGCTATCACCCAACCGTTGTCGGGTCTGACTCAGGATCAACACAGCCTCCTGTGCCCGTCCAGTTCGCAACAGAACCTGGGCAAGCCCGATAGCGGCGGTAGGCGTAGGATCGTTGTGGGCGATCAGGTCGCGGAATACTTTTTCGGCTTCCTGGTAACGCCCGCCGTTCAGGTAAGCCGCGCCCAGCCGCAGCCGCAACGTATAGGAAGCGGGATTGTGCCGCAAGCCCTCCTGCGCGGCTTGAACGGCTTCCGCATATTGTGATTGCGCCATCAATTCGCGGGTAAGGTCCAGCCACCGCTCTTCATGATTCGGGTCGAGACGCGCAGCCTGACGAAAGGCGCGAGCAGAAGCCTCGTGCTGGCCCAGATGCGCGTCCGCAATTCCAAGCAGCGCCCAAGCCTCCCAGCGATTGTAACGGGCTGTCAGCGAAGCAGCGCGGCGGACAGCCTCGCCGGAGTCTCCCCAGAGATATTCCGCGCGGGCCAGATCGAAGGCGGCCCACCAATCATTGGGATGCTGTTGGGCAAGGTGTTTGAACAAGGCCTGTGCCTTCTGCTGTTGATGCAGGTCGAGATATAGCGACCCAAGACTCACCAACTCTGCATCATTCAAAGGCAACTGGTTGATTTCGTCAGCCACTTTCAGCGCGTCTTTATTGCGCTTCAGTGTGACATATCCGGTTGCTGCATGCAGCAGAAAGTCGGGGTTGCGCGGCCAGGGAAGCCTGGAAGACTTGAGATCATTGAAGGCTTCGGCGTAGTGTCCCTCATTGAGTTCAATCCAGCCCAGATAATAGTGGGAAAGTGGGTCATCCGGCTGCACTCGCAACGCCTGCTGAAAAACCCTTTTGGCCTGGACTGGTTGGCCAAGCGACCACTCCAGGAAACCCAGGTTCCGATAAGCCTCAGTGAGTCGGGGATCGAGCCGGATCGCCTCACGATATTCCGCCGCCGCCTCGCGGGCCATTCCCAAACGCGCCAGAGCGATGCCGCGAAAGTTGCGCGTTCGGGCGTCCGAGGGGTGCTCCTGTTCAGCCAGCGTGAATTCCCGCAGGGCCTTATGAAATTGCTGCTGATTGAGCAAAAGCAGGCCGCGGCGAAAGTGGTCCGCAGACTGGGCGAACGTCCAACCTGCGATGAGCGTCCCGCACAGAATCGCCTGAATGAACCTGCGGCTGCGCATCAGTTTTGTTCCAAAGCCTTGGCGGCGGCGTTGAGCTGGGCCACACGCTTTTCGTTCTGATGTTCCGATTCGAGCTTCAGCCGGGCCGCGATGGCGAACATTTGCTCCGCTTCCTGCTTTTCTCCCAAGGCCTGATAGACCTTCCCCAGTTGATAGTGAATCTTTCCATCCTTGTCATCGTCGGTTGCCTTCCGAAGCTCAGCTTCCGCTTCCCGGTTTCGCCCAAGCTGAAGGTAAGCAACGCCCAGAAACTCGTGTACATCGTTGTTTCCTGGATCCAGTTTTTCAGCGGAGGTCAGGTAGTTCAGAGCCTTCGCGGGCTGATGTTCGTAGAGATAAGTGGCGCCCATATCGATCAGCGCTCCCACGTGGCGCGGGTTGAGCGCCAGTTCCGCCGAAAGTTCCTGCCGCGCTTCCGATGTTTTATAGGATTTCCAATAGAGGTGCCCAATCTCATAATGGAGGTTCGGCAGAGTGGTATTTCCGGTCAGTGCGAGCTGATATTCCCGGATGGCCTCCGCATCCTGGTGGCGGAGGCTTGCCAGGTCGGCCAGGAGTTCGTGCGCGCGGTCGGAATCCGGAGCCACTTCGAAGAGCTTGAGATAGGCTTGAAGGGCGAGCGTCTTGTAGCAATGCGCGCGCCAGTAGAAGGCGGCAGGATTTTTCATCGCATCGGAAGGGATTGTCTCAAGCGCGACCAGGGCTTCGGCAGGCTTGCCTGCCTCATAGAGCGCGCGGCCTATTCTCAACCGCATGGAATCGGACCCGTTCCCCTGCAAGGAATTCCGATCGCAGGCTGACAAGGCGCTGAAGCGGCCTTCCTGCAACCAGCTTTTAAGGTTAGACGCGGTGCAGGCAACTGCTTTCCGCGGCGCGCTGCCGGTCGGAAAGTCAGTCAGGGTCAATGACGCTGGATGCCCTTCTTGAGCAGCAATAAAGGCGGCAGCCAGGCGGGCAGCAGGGGCCGTTTCGCCGCGAAGGGATGCCTCCGCGGATTGAAGGCTGGCAACGAACCGGGTCGACAATTGATTCAGGCGCGAAGGTGGAGGATTTGCGGGTTGAAGGCCGAGGATTCTTTCAACCCTTTCGGGGTCAATCGAAAGCGCCTGCGTCCAATTGGCTAGAGCGCGCTTCAGGTCTCCCGCAATCATCTCTGCTTCGCCCAGGCGCACCTGCGCATGGAGATTATGCGGGTTGAGCGCGAATGCCGTCGTGAATTCGGCTTTAGCCTTGGGCAGATTGCCGGCGGCAAGGTAAACCTCCCCGGCTTCAACATGCAGCTCAGGCCGCTTGGGTTCCGCAGCGATGGCTTTTTCAAAATGAAGGAGTCCTGCCGCAAGATACCCGCTTCCGGCATAGTCCTCACCCAACCATTGCTCCACGTAACTTGAATGGGGATTAGACTTCTCAAGCTGGTCAATCACGTGACGGCCCAACGCTTCATAAGCGTGTCCGAGGAGATAGAGCATGTCCACATTGCGCGGGTAACGACGGAGACCCTGCCTGAGGGTCTCGACTTCAGCTTCGCGATCGCCTTTCATCCTTTGAGCCGTAGCGAGCCATGAATAGGCGTCTTCAAGATCGGGCTTCTGGCGGAGAGCCTCTTTGAGGTGAGAAATTGCAGGGTCTGCCTGCCCCTGCAGGCATTCATCAATGCCCAGGAAGAGTTGAGCGCCTGTGAGTTGTGGGTTCAGCCGTACGGCCTTGCCAAACAGTGATGCTGCCTCCTGCCAGCGTCTTTCGTCCTGTTTGAGGAGACCCAGGTTTAAGTATGCGGGCGCAAAGTTCGGAGCGCGGGCAATGACGATCCGGTATTCCTTTTCGGCAAGGGCCAGATCCTTATGCCGCTGAGCATTTTCCGCGGCGGTGAAATGAGCTAGAACGTCTGGCGACAATGTGGCTGATAAAGACGTCAGGTTTGTGACTGAAGATAAGCAGGTGATTGCCAATAAGGCTGCTGACAAAAAGCAGGCGGAGGCAACGGTTCGGTATGAAAAAGGGCGTTGGGTGCAAGTCATCGTAAGCGGCTTGCTGAGCAAGCCGTCAAAAGAAATCATCGCACATTCTGATTGCCCATATCATCATCCTTCGCCTGGATAAGATTTAAGATTCGGGATTTCAGCCTAGAGCGCTTTCTGCCACGTCTTGTGGCTCACCACGCGATCCGTATTTCCCGATCAAGCCCCAACATTGGGTAGTTTCTCAGTACGGCATAAAAGACGCCAGACCTTGGCAGGCGTCCGGCATCGTGATAATGCCAAAATTCGAGTTTCCACACAGGCTCTTGAAGCCCCTCTTTCCCTCGATTACAATTCAAGAGAGGAGAGAATAGACTCAGCTTTGGATCTCCATACCTTTCACGAGCGCCTGCGCGCTTCTTATGGTTCGCCTGATGATTCTTCCCAGCCTGTCACGCCCTTCGCGGAGCGATCTCGTGGGATCGTGGTTGCTGCTTGCGGCCATTTTGATCCTCCTGCTGATTCTCGCGCTCGAACGACTGCCGGGGAGGTTGCAAACGCCCTCGACAGCTATCCACTCGTCGTCATCGTCGGTCCAACCGCCTCCGGAAAATCAGCGCTAGCTATCCGGTTTGCGGAATGCCTCGACGGAGAGATTGTCAACTACGATTCCATTCAGGTCTATCGGGGTCTGGATATTGGGTCTGGCAAAGTCACCGAAGAAGAGCGACAGCGGATTCCCCACCACCTTCTCGATATCCTTGAACCGAACCAATTGATGACCGCGGGACGCTATCGCCATTTTGCCCTGGAAGTTCTGACAGGGATCAGGAAGCGAGGGAAACTGCCGATTCTTGTGGGCGGCACAGGACTTTACCTCCGGGCGCTCCTCGAAGGTCTCTTTGAAGGTCCCGCGTGTTCTGAAGATCTGCGCGCCAGGTTGAGGGCTATTCGAGATCGCCGGGGTCGAATCTTTTTGCATCGACTGCTTGCGCGGCGGGACCCTGCAGCCGCCCAGCGCATTCATCCTCACGATGCGAATAAGGTCATTCGGGCGCTGGAGGTGTGTTTTGCCACGGGAGATCCGATCACCGCATGGCATGATCGCGGCCGAAAGGCCCTGGCGGGCTTTCACCCCTTCAAGCTGGGTCTTCTTCCTGACCGCGCCGAGTTATATCGGCGCATCGATCGGCGGGTAGAATCCATGTTTGCCGCAGGCCTGATTGAGGAAACCCGCGCAGCTCTTGTCCGCCAGGGAAACTTGCCGTCGGGCTGTTCAGATCCGCTGGACGCGCTCGGCTACCGCCAGGCGCGCGCGGTTTTGCGGGGGGAGATGAGCCTTTCCGACGCTATCTGCGCCGCGCAAGCCGCGACGCGTCATTATGCCAAACGTCAAATCACCTGGTTCCGACGCGAGCCGGATGTCGCCTGGCTAGCCGGTTTTGGAGACGATTCTGAGATTCAGCTTCAGGCGTTCGACTGGCTGTTTCGGAAGTTGCCTCAAGCATCGCAGGCAACCCGCCCTCCGGGTTGGCGCAACAATTTTGCAAAGGGGCTCAACCATGAATACTCCGGGAAATGATCGCAAGGAACTTGCCGAAAAGGGTCTGCAGAATATTCAGGAAAGCTTTCTGAATGGCGTGCGAAAGGAGAAATCTTCAGTCACCATTTATCTGATGAGCGGAGTCAAGCTGACCGGGCGCATTCGCAGCTTTGATAAATTCTCGCTGATTCTCGAGAACAATCACCAGGAGCAATTGATCTTCAAACACGCGATCTCCACCGTCATCGTCAATCGCTCGCCGGCAGCCCCGGCTCCGGCAACAAATGCCACCACGGAGGGTAAAGATTCTTAAGTCGAAAGCGATGGAGAAGGTTTATCTGGTGGGTTGGGTTTCAGCACGCCGAACTGCTCTCCCAGGCGGCCAGAATCAGCTATCGGTGGGAACAGAGGCCCTTGAAGAGCTTGCGGAACTCGCCAGGAGCGCGGGCGCGCAAGTGCTCGGCTCGGCATTGCAACGCGCTCCCGAGCCGTATCCCGCCACGCTGATAGGCCGGGGAAAATTGGAACAGGTTCGCGCCGAAGCGCGCGCGTTGGGAGCGGAGTGCGTGATTTTTGCTCACGACCTCACGCCCACTCAATTGCGGAACCTCGAAGCTGCGCTCGACCTGAAGGTGATCGATCGCACGCAGTTAATTCTGGATATCTTCGCGCGGCGCGCTCGCACGCGCGAAGGCAAGCTCCAGGTGGAACTGGCGCAATTGAAATA
>DATGKJ010000333.1:0-7696 GCA_035294685.1 Terriglobia bacterium
TATCGCAATCTCGCCCCGGAGATCATCCGCAAGACTCGCCCCATCCAGGGCCATGTGGCTTCGGAATATAACTACACATGGTTCTGCAACGACATCGACGAGCCTTACACCACATCCCCGGGTATGCCCTTCACTTGGATGGGGCGCTTGCGCATCACCGGCGGACGCACGAACGTCTGGGGCCGGCAGAGTTACCGCTTCAGCGACCTGGATTTCAAGGCTGCCTCCCATGATGGTTACGGGGTGGATTGGCCGCTCCGCTACAAAGACCTGGCGCCCTACTACGACTTGGTCGAGGAGTATGTTGGCATCACCGGCATGCCGGAGGGCGTTTATGAACTGCCCGATGGAAAATTCCACCCGCCAATGGGCCTGACGTGCGCGGAAGTCCTCTTTCGCCATCGCGTGAAGGAGAAGTTTGGAAGGACGGTGACCCTGGGCCGCTCGGCGAACATCACCAAACCCATCAATGGACGGGTGCCGTGTCACTATTGCGGACCTTGCAGTCGAGGGTGCATCACTCATTCCTATTTCAACTCGGCCTTTACCACCGTGGCCGACGCGATGAAGACAGGCAACTGCACCCACATCCCTAATGCGATGGCCTATCAGGTTCTGATGGATGCGGAGCGCAATCGCGCCAAAGGTCTGCTTTACATCGACCGCATCACCCGCGAGCCGAAAGAAGTGCGCGGCCGAGCCGTCATCCTGTGCGCCCAGGCGCTTGAATCCGTGCGAATCCTGTTTAATTCAGCGAATCGGCAGTATCCCAACGGATTGGCAAATTCCAGTGGCGTGCTGGGACATTATCTGATGGACCACATTATGGGCGTCGGCGCGAGCGGCGAATTGCCGAACCTGAGCAACAGGAGGCCAAGCATGGATGAGCCTCATCGTCCGGATGGAATCTATGTTATCCGCTTCCGCAACACTCACAATGGTCCACGCGATCCGAAGTTTCTCCGCGGGTACGGCTTCCAGGGAGGCGGCGGGCTTGGTTTCAATTGGGCCGCTCCGGGTTTTGGAAAGGCATACAAACAGGCGCTGTTGGAACCCATCACAACATTCGGGCTGGTCGGATTTGGCGAGTGCCTGGGACGCTGGGAGAACTATGTTGAGATCGATCCCCACGTGGTGGACGCTTATGGCATTCCGGTGCTCAGAGTCCACATGTCGTATGGCGAGAACGAATACGCGATGGCAAAAGACATGGCAGAATCAGCGGCTGCGATGATTGAGGCTTGCGGAGGCAGGAACGTCAAAATGCAGACTCAGCCGCCCGGGCCCGGGTGGGCTATCCACGAAGTCGGAATTGCGCGGATGGGAAATGAGCCGAAGCAATCCGTCTTAAACCAATTCCAGCAGACGCACGACATCAAGAACTTGTTCGTGATGGACGGTGCGGGCTTCGCATCCTCTGCCTGCCAAAACCCCACGTTAACGATTATGGCCCTGTGCGTTCGTTCGTGCGATTATCTGCTCGACCAAATGCGCCGAGCCGAGATTTAGGGGGCGTCAGCGCGGTATAGCCGCGGCTGTCAGTCAGAAAGGGCCTTTTTTCTGAACTACTGAGGACTACAAATTATAGTGACAAAGGAACTGTAGCGGCGCTGTCCCCAGCGCCGAAAAACGCCGGTGAGGACACCGGCGCTACACAAATGCTGGCACAGTAATTTGTAATCCTCAGTAGGTTCTCTATTGTGTCGGCGGTAGCTCACGTCAGTTCCAAGGTCACAATCTCCCAGGGAGCAATATTAAAAGAGGCGTATTTCCCCTCCAGGCTGATGCTTTTAGCCAAAGGCCTTCCGTTCAGATCGATTTCCCGGGCGTTTGAAAAGCTCCTGGGAAGTTGCAGCCTGACATTTCCGGGCTGGCCATGCCCCTCGAAGAGGCGAAGAATCCATTTTTGGTCAGATTGAGCCAGGCTGGAGACAAATACATGGTGAGGAGTACATTCCAGAAAGCTTTGCTCCTCGGGCAATATCTGTTGATTTTCCGGGAGCCGCCGATTGCGCGAGACAGCGCGCAAACCATATTCGGCTTCTAAAGCAGCCCGTGGAATATTGGCTTCTCGCCAGGTTCCGGCATGAGAGATGAGGTAGTAGGCGAAAACATGCCTTCCCTTGCCTTCCATGTAATGGTTGCAAAAGCGCTCCCACCCCTTCGGCGCGTGCTCGATGGTTTGCAGTAAGTAGTGGCCCAGTCGCCTGCTCTCAGGCTCGTAAATATACCCCTTTTCACCCTTTCTCCCAACCCATGTCAGACCATGCGCGCCATCGTGAATATCCACCCAATGTCCGGCGTAAAATACATTGGGCCGCAGACGTTCGATCCCTACGTACGGTTCAGTGGCCAGATTTCGAGGCTCAACCCCGAAGGGAATGCCTGCATTGATTTTGCCCGCGAAAGGGAGAGTTACGACGGCCAGGAAGTAGCCGTTTCCTCCACGACTTTCGATTTCCGCCTGATACGCCACTCGGCGACGGCTCGGATAAACCTCGATTCGCAGGCGCAGGTTGTGAGGTCCGAGATCACCACTCACTTCGCCAACCCAGCGAATGGGGCCGCTCTCGAGGAGAGCCAGCCTGGCATTCTGAAGGCTCAACTCTCGAATAATGGACCCATAATGGAGCGGCCCCGTATCATGAACTTCCTGATAGACAATCTCCCCGGCATGAGCGTAGCTCGCGCCGAGCGAAGAATCGATGAGCGTGGGAATGCCGCTTGAGTTGAGCCGCACCTGGAATTCTTTCGGACCCAACTCAAGATTCTCATTGCTGCTTGCCCGTTGTCGTTCGGAGCTTTGGGGCTTCTTCTCCAAATAAACGGTGGTATAGCCCATGGCCGGAACACGGATCTCGGCCCACACGTTGGCCTCTTTGATAAAAGCTTCGTCATCGTAATGATTGATTTCTTCCGCTTGCGATGGCACGAGACGACCTTGGGAATCGCGCACTTCGATGTTCTCGGCATCCGAGGTGACGAACGTGGGATGGAGTTTAACCACATCGCGACGCTCCCAGGGAAAGGGATTGAAAACGACAAGGGTTTCCGCGGAGTTCTGAACTCTGATGCGTCCTGCCAATCGCTGCAATCCTTCAGTTTCAAGCGCGGCAGCCTCAGCAACCACACCCTTTACGAGATCGAGCTGCGCCTGGTAGTCTTCCTCAAACAACCAGTTTTGGGCATGAGAGGAGGTTGTCAGCAACGATCGCCATAATTTCTCAAATGCCCGTTCCGGATACGGCTCTCCGAACTGGGTTGAAATGGCAAGAAACTTTTGCGCGGAGACCAGCGTATCATCGGCCAGAGTCCTCCACATGCGGAGTCCGTTCACTCCGTTCAGGCCGTACCAATACGTCCAGCCGCAGGGATCTAATACTCCTTTTATCAGAGGAGCGCTTTCCGGATAGGATGAAAGATCTTTGAAGAATTCAGCCGGGGTTGCAAACCGCAGCGGAATTTTTTCACGCTCGTTCCAGGTTTGCACGAACGGGATCAAGGGCAGGACAGGTCCAGACGGATCTTCCGGAAAATAGACTCGCAGCGGACGCGCATCATCCGAACCGTTTGCAATCCAGACGAAGCCGTGGGTAGGCACATTCAGGATGGGCGCCAAAACTCTTTCGTAAAAATTCTCGACAGCTTTCTCCCAGTCCTCCGCAAAGTTTGCAAGGATATCCTCTTTGGAAACCAGGCCGCCATAAGTGCCGTGGCTGCAAATGATCGAGGTGCCGTCCAGTCCCTCCCATCGGAATTGCCGTGGAATTCCTTTGGCGTTTAACGCTTCGCCAGGTCGCCAGAAGCGGTAGTATTTGTAGCCGGCCTTGGCGAGGAGCTGGGGCGCCTGGGTGTATCCCACGCAGACATCGTAAAGCGTCATCGCCTCCAGGTTGGCGTGGGGGAAATGCTGTTCGAAATATCGCCGGCCCAGCGCCAGGTTCCAGATGAAGGATTCGCCTTCCATCCAATGGGGATGCTGATTGCAGATCGTGCCGCCCGAGATTCCGATTTTGCCTTCCTGGACTCTTTTCTGGAATTCTGCGACCCGTTCCGGGCTGCGATGGATAAAGGTTTGCAACTCCTCGTTTTGGGTGTCCAGAAACCATCGGTATTCCGGATGGCGACGAAGGATATCGAGCGCTTCGTTGAAAATCAGGTTGTCGCGGTCAGCCTGCCATTGGCGGGTATGGACCCATGCCCAGTCGCTGTGCGCATAGGGGACGATATAGATTCGCGTTCCGCTTAAGTTTTTCCGAATCTGTTCATAGGTAAGTTTTCGAGAAAGCGCAGCCTTATCCCGAGCCAAAATCAAACGGCCTTTGGCCGAGGCGTATGCGGAACTCAAGAAGCTCAAAATCTGCAGGAATCTTCTTCGTTGCATCCATCAAGTCCGTTCATCAAAAGACCGCGCGGAGACCCGCTTTTGCCAGAAGTCAGCCGATCTTGTTCGCGCCGAGATGTCTGTGTGGCAGCGCGCCAAAAGGAAGGTTTGTGACGCCAGCGGAATAGATAAACGCAGCCTCTGCGGTTTGTCAATATATTTCTTTTGAGAAATGTAAATTCTCCTATAGAAAAATCGTGATATCGCTGCGACTCTTTAATCCAGTTGCAGCGCAGCAAGCGTTATTTTCTCCTAATGGCGGCTACGAGGGCCGGGACTGACAAGCAACGGCTTTTCACTCTGAAGCGCAACCCAAGAATCGCGATTGAGAGGGACGAAAAGCCAAAGGAGCGAGGTTCACCCTCAAGGGATGTGTGTTATCGAGATTTTGTCTGAAATTTTAGATCCACACCCGGAGGATGAACGCGGATGGCGACGACATTGCAATTGATGTCGTCACCATCGATGGGAAGAGTTCTGCCAAAATGGCGCATACATAGAAATCAATGAATGCGCCGCCACTTCAGTAGCGAGAACGCCTGGAGATCAACCGTGAGATGGCCGCCCACCCCGTGTCAATAGAATTTTATCGGAATAATGTTGACAAACCCGCAGTATATGCCAGGTTCCTGTAAGTGCCCTTGACTAAACGGCAAGGGTCAAGACAAGATAGCAGGGATGCCCTCAGGCTCTCAGCCCGCACTGGGCTGGAATCGGCATCGCGTCATCCGACCATCGACGTATAGCGCATTCACCCCATGTCATACTGGGCGTCGCGAAGCATCTTAAGGGGGCAGGATTTTTCGCCACGCTCAGGATGACAGTTCCCGTTGTTGTCAAGGGGCCGGAACGCGAGGCCGGGTCAAAAATTTCAATTGGAGGTTTCATGAGCGCGAAGGATGTCTTAGAGTTTGCCGCCCAGAATAACGTGAAGGTTGTAGATATCCGATTCACCGACTTACCCGGCATTTGGCACCACGTTTCTTTTCCGATTCACCAGCTCGAAGAGAAATCCTTTGAAGATGGATTTGGCATGGATGGCTCCAGCATCCGCGGCTGGGCAGCAATCCACGAAAGCGATATGCTCCTGGTCCCCGACCCAAGCTGGTACATGCTCGATCCCTTTACCGATACCCCAACCCTGGTCATGATTGGCGACATTGTGGATCCCATTACGAAGCAGCACTATGAGAAAGATCCGCGCCATGTGGCGAAGAAAGCCCAGGCCTACCTCGCCTATACCGGCCTTGGCGATACGGCCTATTTCGGCGCCGAAGCGGAGTTCTTCATTTTTGATAACGTCCGGTTCGATCAGGCTCAGCAGCACGGTTATTACTTTATCGATGCGGAGGAAGGCCGCTGGAATTCCGGCCGCGAAAAGGATAACCTCGGCTATCGCCCGCGCTACAAGGAAGGTTATTTTCCGGTTCCGCCCACGGATCATTATCAGAACCTGCGCAGTGAAATGGTCCTCAGCATGGAGAAAGCCGGGCTCAGTATTGAATGTCATCACCACGAAGTGGCTACGGGCGGGCAATGCGAGATCGATCAGAAGTTCAACCCGCTGGTTACGGCGGCGGATTGGATGATGATTTACAAGTACATCATCCGCAACGTGGCCTATCAGTACGGCAAAACCGTCACGTTTATGCCCAAGCCCGTATTTCAGGACAACGGCTCCGGGATGCATACGCATCAGAGCATCTGGAAAGATGGCAAGCCGCTTTTCGCCGGTGATAAGTATGCCGGCCTCAGCCAGAACGCCTTGTGGTACGCCGGCGGGCTATTGAAGCATGCGCCCGCGGTAGTGGCTTTTGCGGCGCCGACGACGAATTCCTACAAGCGGCTGGTGCCGGGATTCGAGGCTCCGGTGAATCTGGCTTATTCGCGCCGCAACCGCAGCGCAGCGATCCGCATTCCGATGTATTCGGCAAGCCCCAAATCGAAGCGTCTGGAGTTCCGTCCGCCCGATCCTTCGAGCAATCCCTATCTCGCCTTTGCGGCAATGCTCATGGCCGGACTCGACGGGATTGAGAATAAGATCGACCCTGGGGAACCGCTCGATAAGGATATCTACGATCTCGGTCCCGAGGATCTCGCCAAAGTGCCTTCGCTTCCCGGATCGCTTGAGGAAGCGTTGCGCGCTCTTGAAAGAGACCACGACTTCCTGATGAAGGGCGATGTTTTTACCGAGGAGTTGGTTGAGACCTGGATTGACTACAAGATGAAGAATGAGGTCCAGGCGGTAGGACAACGGCCCCATCCTTACGAGTTCGCGCTGTACTACGATATTTAGACTGTTACGCGCGACGAAACAGGAAGTTTGCTTTCATGGTAGCGCCGGCGTCTTGGCGGCGGGCGCGGAGCATCGTGTCCCTACGCCGTGGCGCAGGCAGGGTTCCCAAATGACTGCCGGCGGGATGCCGGCGCTACACGAAGGAGGCTGCTGGGAATGCGTCGGGTTGACCCGGAAGCGTGCGACAGTCCCGGCGCCCCCGATCTGTGTCCCACGATTCTTCTCTTTGCCATTCCCATTCCATAAATAGTTAACCTAGACGAAGCGCGATCAGAAGTACGACAATGTTCCCGCGATGCCTCTCTTCATCCGGGAGGTCGATGGGGTATGCTTTCCCAGATTTGTCAAACAGATCTTTCTCAAGGAAAAGCAGAGTTTTTCAGGAGGAACAGTTAAAAAAGAACTCGAAAGGAGCAGAGATTCATGGTTACTCTAAACGATGCGCGCAGGGTCATTGCGGCGGCTGAAAAGAAAGCTGCTGAAATAGGACAGCCGATGAATGTTGCCGTGGTCGATGTCGGGGGGAACCTGGTGGCTCACGTTCGTATGGACGGAGCCTGGATTGGAAGCATCGATATTTCGATCAACAAGGCATATACTTCCAGGGCGTTTGATATTGCCACAAAAGACCTGGCCAAGCATAGCCAGTCCGGCGGACAGTTCTTTGGGATTCATGCCTCGAATGGCGGTCGGATCATGATTTTTGCGGGAGGCATCCCGCTGAAGCGTGATGGCAAGGTGGTGGGCGCTATTGGCGTTAGCGGCGGCTCAGGCGAGCAGGATCATGCAGTGGCCGAAGCGGGCGCCGCAGCTTTTTGAAATAAATTCAAAGCCGGGCCGAATGCGGCTCTGTCATGCTGCGCTCAGGAAGGCGGCACGACGTCATTTCTATTATTAAGGAGGAGTCTTTTATGGCCAGCAATCGTGGATTGGTTTATATGGGGCCGGGAAAAGTCGAGGTGCAATCCATCGATTTTCCCAAACTCGCGCTTGGAAATCGTAAATGCGACCACGGG
>DATGKJ010000334.1:0-9988 GCA_035294685.1 Terriglobia bacterium
TTCGAGAAGATGCTTTATGACCAGGCGTTGCTCCTGATGGCATATAGCGAAGCTTATCAGGCGACGCAGCAGGAGGAGTACGCGCGGACAGCCCATGAAATTGTTGCCTACGCTTCGCGTTCGCTTTTGGGCCCTGAAGGCGCGTTCTATAGCGCGGAGGATGCCGATTCAGAAGGCGTGGAAGGCAAGTTCTATCTCTGGAAGGAGAGCGAAATCCGTCACCTGCTTGGCCCGGAGGAGGCTGATCTGGTGATCCATGCGTTTAATGTCAGCGGGCCGGGTAATTTTTCCGAAGCGGGCAGCGATGGCCCTTCCGGCGAGAATATTCTTCATCAAACCGAGCCTCCGCGGGCCATTGCCTTCCATCTGGGGATTTCGGAACTGGAGTTCGAAAGGCGCTGGGGTGCGGCGCGCGAAAAGCTTTTTGCTGCTCGTGAGCGCCGCGCGCACCCTCACAAGGATGACAAAATCCTGACAGACTGGAACGGCCTCATGATCGCCGCTCTGGCCAAGGCCGCCAGGGCGTTGGGCGAGCCTCGGTATGCGGAGATGGCGCAGCGAGCGGCGGACTTCATCTTGCAGCGAATGCGGGAGCCGGATGGGAGCTTGCTGCATCGGTATCGCGAAGGGCAAGCTGCAATCGAGGGCAATCTGGACGACTATGTTTTTCTCACCTGGGGACTGATTGAACTCTATGAGACGACTTTTGAAGTGAGCCATCTCGAGGCCGCTCTGGAACTTAATTCCTACACCCTGAAGGAATTTTGGGACAACCAGGAAGGAGGGTTTTATTTCACGGCCAGCCGGCAGGAGAGAGTTCTGGTGCGCTCGAAAGAAGTGTATGACGGCGCGGTTCCTTCGGGGAATTCAGTTGCCATGCTGAACTTGCTTCGCCTGGCGCGCATAACGGGCCATACGGAGTGGGAGGAAAAAGCCTCCCAGCTTTCCGGAGCCTTTGCGCGCTCCATTCAGGAGTCGCCTTCAGCCTATACGCAGTGGATGGCAGCCCTGGATTTCGCGCTCGGGCCTTCATTTGAAGTTGTCGTGAGCGGCGATCCAGCCGCTGAAGACACTCAGGCCATGCTCCAGGCCTTGCACAATTGCTTCATTCCCAATGCGGTGATATTGTTGCGACCCGTCACGCCCGAAGCTCCTGAAATTACCCGCCTTGCCGATTTTACCAAACCTCAGACCAGCCTTAATGGCAAAGCCACCGCTTACGTCTGCCAGAATTTCCAGTGCCAGACACCCACTACAGACATTCAGCAGATGCTCGAATTTCTTCGCGCCCGATAGATTCGTGGCGCCTTCCGGGTAACTCGTCCTATACCACCGCGGCTTTTTCCAGTTCCTTAAGCTCCTGCGCGTCTCCCATCACAATCAGAAAGTCTCCGGTGTTCACTTTGCATTCTGGCGGAGGATTAAACTCCAGGCTTCCACTTGCGCGGCGAATGGCAAGCACCAGCACACTGAAGTGCTCGCGTAGAGCGGCTTCTCGGAGGCTGATGCCTGCGAGTTTTGAGGAGTCGGTAATCCTGATTTCCTCGATCTGAAGATTGAGACCCTCATCCGTAGCTGCCGAGAGGGCAAGATCAATAAAACGTTGAACATGAGGGCGGATGAGCATGCGGGCGATTCGTTGTCCCGCATAAGCATAGGGAGAGATCACGGTGGTGGCGCCGGCGCGCAGCAGTTTTGACTCCGCGTCCTCCTCGCTGGCGCGGGCGACAATCGGAAGGTCAGGGACCATTCCTCGGGCTGTGAGAGTGATATAGACGTTCTGCGCGTCCAGCGTTACAGCGCTGGCAAGGCCCCTGGCGAATTCAATCCGCGCCTGTTTCAGAATGGCCTCGCTGGCGGCGTCGCCGACAATCACAGGAATCTTTTGGGCAAGCGCCCACTCGGCGCGAGCGGGATCTTTCTCAATGGCTACCAACGGAATCCCGCGTTCGGTGATCTCGGTCGCAACACGACGCCCCACACGGCCTAACCCGCAGACAATAAAATGATTACTCAGTTTGGAGATTTCCTTCTCCATCCTCCGCAGCCCGTATCGTCTGCTCAGCTCGATTTCGACCACCCAAGTTGCAAAGCTGGTGATCGCAAATCCCATCACGCCGAGTCCGAGGAACAATACTACCACGTTGAATTCCCGACCTGCCTTGGAGAGTTGATTTTCAGGCTCAGCGCCCACCGTGGAAATGCTCATCAGAGTGCAGTAGAAGGATCTGAACCAGGGCCAGCCCTGGACAATGTGAAACCCGACGGTGCCAAAAGTGATCAGCCCGGCAACCAATCCCACCACCAGGAGAGCACGAGGCAGGCGCCGGGCGCCGTGAGCTTGCCGGACGCTCACCCTGGGTTTCTGATCTAAAGCTTGCTGGATTTGCACGGCTGCGCCGCCTGCGGCTGAATTGTTAAGAGCCAGACTGCGCTCCAGGAAATGGAAGCAGAAATGGGCATGTAGAGTTTCTGTGGGCGCCGCGCTCTTACAGGGAACACTGACAAGGCTGACCGTAGCTCCAGGAGTGCATGGGGCAATCGGTAAGCACGGAGGGGGCACGTACGCTCCCTTACACGTCTACCGGCGTGCGCATCCCTTCATTGACGCGATTCGTCAGATTCGCCGTGGCGATAGTCAGGACCAATTCGGCGATTTGATCTTTACTGAAATGCTTTCCGAGAGCGTCAAGATCGGATTCCTGCACCGACCCTGGCCAGCCCGTCAGCGTTTCCGTAAACTGAATAGCGGCTCTTTCCTGTTCGTTGAAGACATCGCGTCGTGCGCCGCCAGGCTCTTTGAGCGCCTGGATTTGCTCTTCACTCACGCCTTGCCGCTTCGCCGAAGCGGTATGAGCGCGGCTTCAATATTCACAACCGTTCATCAAGGAGGTTCGTAGATAGGCGAGTTCTTTGATTTTGGGTGAAAGCGCGCCTGGAGCCCAGACCTGGGAATAAAATTCGAGGAAAGGAGCAAGCGCATCAGGTTTGTGAGCTATCATCTTGAAGAAGTTGATTACGCGCCCGGTTTTTTGTTCGAGCTTTTCATAAATTGGCCGGGCAGATTCGGCGACTTCGTGTTTCTCGACAGGTTCTATCTTCATGAGTTCTCCTTTTCTCGCCTCAATCGGCGCTTGAAATCCAGCCGCCGCCCACAACCTCCTCGTCATCGTAAAAGACGGCAGCCTGACCGGGGGTGATCGCTCGTTGCGGCTCGGCAAACTCGACGTTAGCCTCCGCGCCAGCGATGGCCTCCACGGTGGCTGGGGCCGGTAGGTGCTTATTGCGGATTCTCACGCAAGCGGAAATCTGCTCGCCCTCAGCAAGAGGCCGAATCCAATTTACATTGCGGACACGGCAACGCCGCTTGAACAAATCTTCATTACGGCCCACCACCACGCGATTTTTTGCGGCGTCAATCTCAATGACATAGAGCGGCGAACCGACCGCCACGCCGAGCCCCTTGCGCTGACCCACTGTGAAATGCTGAACGCCCCGATGCTCACCCAGAGTGCGCCCGTCTGTTGTGACCAGTTCGCCGGGCCGATCTCCCATTTTCCTGCCTTGCTCGGCAAGATAGGCCGCAATAAAGCCTCGATAGGAGCCGTTAGGCACAAAACAGATTTCCTGGCTTTCCGGCTTTTCCGCCACTGGCAACTTCTTCTCGCGGGCGATGGTTCGCACCTGCTGCTTGGTGAGGTCGCCAAGCGGAAACATCGCTCGCGAAAGCTGCTCCTGCGTAAGGCCGAAGAGGAAGTATGACTGATCCTTACTCCGATCCGCAGCAACAAAAAGGCGATAGCGGCCCGTCCGCTCATCGTGTTGAATGCGCGCATAGTGCCCGGTGGCGATGCGCTCCGCTCCGATTTGCCGCGCCGTTTCCACAAACTGCTCAAACTTGATCTCGGTATTACAACGGCTGCACGGAATGGGGGTTTCACCGGCCAGATATTGCTCAACGAAAGGGCGGACGACCTCTTCCTCAAAACGTCGTTCAAAGTTCACGACGTAATAAGGGATGCCTAGAAAGTTTGCCACCCGGCGGGCATCGTAGACATCATCCAGCGAGCAGCAGCGGCCTGAGGCGCGGCCCGGCTCGATCCCCTCCTGGAGGCCTTGAAGGGCAGGGAGTCGCCGCTGGTTCCAAAGCTGCATGGTCAGGCCCACAATGCGCGGCTCGCCCCCAGCCTCTTCGGATCGAGACTTTTCAGCAAGAATTGCGGCAGCGGTTGAGCTATCAACTCCGCCGCTCATGGCGACAGCAATAGTCATAGTAAGAACGGTCAGCAATCAGCGTTCAGCGCGCAGGAATTGATCCTGACTTACAGGGAATTCGCTTGCGAACTAAAGGTTAACGGTTTCCTTCTTGTAATGCGGTGAAAGCGAACGCAGGCGCTCAACCACCTGTGGAATAATCTTCAGGGCCTGATCGATATCGCTCTCCGTATTGTATCGGCCCAGGCTGAAGCGAATGGTGGAACGCGCCTGCTCCTTGCTCAGCCCGATGGCCGAGAGCACGTGAGAGGGTTCGAGCGAGCCGGAAGAACACGCTGCGCCCGTCGAGCAGGCAAGACCCAACAGGTCGGCGGCGATCACAAATCCCTCGCCTTCCACATGGTCAAACCGAACGCTGCTGGTGTTCGGCAAGCGCGGGCTCCGGTCACAATGAACGTTAACGTCAGGCACTTGTTGCAGAATCCCTTCTTCCAACTGGTCTCGCAAGGCCGCCATGCGCAGCGCCTCATCCGATAAGTTCTCAAAAGCAAGTTCGGCAGCCCTGCCGAATCCGACGATGCCGGGAATGTTTTCCGTTCCAGGCCGTCGGTCGCGTTCATGATGACCGCCATACATGAAGGGCCGAAGAGGCGTTCCCTTACGAATGTAAAGCGCGCCCACACCCTTGGGGCCGTATAGCTTATGTGCTGAAAGGGAGAGCAAATCTACGCCAAGCTTTTTAACGTCAAGCGGAAACTTGCCTGCTGATTGCACCGCATCGGTGTGCAGGAGGATGCCATGCTCGCGCGCAATGCGGCTGATCTCTTTCAGAGGCTGAATGGAGCCCAGTTCGTTATTTGAGTGCATCACTGAGATGAGCGCCGTCGTGGGCGTGATCGCGCGTTCGATGTCACTGGGATCGACAACGCCGCTTGATCCCACCGGAACGTAGGTGACGCACACTCCGCGGGCCTCCAACGCCTGAGCGGTATAAAGTACAGCGTGATGCTCAATCGCCGTGGTAATGACATGCACGGGTCGATCCGCGCCATGCGAATCCGCTGCTGCTGCAACCACGCCAAAGAGGGCGGTGTTGTCGCTTTCTGTTCCTCCGCTGGTAAAGACAATCTCGCTTGCCTGAGCTTTGATCAAACACGCTACGCTCTCCCGAGCTTCCTCCAAAGCCGCCTTGGCCTGCTGGCCGTACCAGTGAATGGACGAGGCATTCCCGAAGCCTTCGCCAGTAAGATAAGGCTTCATCGCCTCGAATACTTCCGGCGCAAGAGGCGTGGTGGCATTGTTATCCAGATAGATTCGGCGCATGAGCTTGTTTCAAGCGAGAGGCTAGAAATCCTCTTTTCCCAGACTAGCCGAGAGGGTTTATGGGTGTCAAACGAGCTGGACGCGGCAGGCGATCAATGATTGTAGAAGCTTATGACCTGCAGCAGCGCCCTCTGCCTGATTCAGGGATCATGCAGAAGGCGCTGTAGGCCATGCGCCCAGCAAACGGCGCAGCATGACCACTTGGCCCAGGTGGTAGGCATTATGATCCATGCAGGCCAACGCCTGGCGAAGGATTGTTCTACCTGAGCCCCCAGGGATAGGGGCAAAAAGATCGGTGGAAGGATTTATGATGAGAGCTTCCATAGCCTTGAGGTCTTCGAGAAAACCATGAAGGCTCCGTTCCCAGGTGGCGTCGTCGGGAGGCGCGTCCTCTTGGGGCCAGTAGCCTTCGGGGAATGGGGGCTCTATATATCCCGGCTTGCGGCAATAATCGAGGAAGTCGAGCATCGCGAGACGTAGATGTTCAAGCAAGCGCCATAGGGTGAAGGGTTGGCCGGGAGCCTTCGCGCCTCGAAGTTCGGGGGGAATTCCGGCAAAGGCTTGCTCGAAATCGCTATGAACATTCCGATCGTGGAACGCAGTCACCAGATGCCTGCGCAACGATTCTAGCCATTCTGCCTTTTCATCAGACTTCAAACTTCCTGCGTTCTGTTCGTCCGACATAATTTCCTACATGGGCTTTTGTTCCCCAGGGCTTCTTTACGGCGTCAGGCGATACAACATGCGTGGGAAGGGGATGGTTTCCCGCACATGCTCCAGGCCGCAAACCCAACCCACAAACCGCTCAATGCCCATGCCAAAACCCGAGTGCGGGAAGGCGCCATAGCGGCGCAAATCGAGATACCATTCAAAGGCTTCGCGCGGCAGATTGTGCTCTTCCAGGCGCTTCACAAGCAAGTCGTAACCTGCGATACGTTCGCCTCCGCCGACGATTTCTCCGTACCCTTCCGGCGCCAGCATATCGATGCAAAGCGCCAGTTCCGGGCGCTCCGGGTCAGGCGCCATATAGAAGGCCTTAACCTGAGTGGGATAGTGGGTGATTAAAACAGGCTTCTGAAACTGCTGGGAAAGAATGGTTTCATCCGCGCCACCGAAGTCACCGCCCCATTGAATTTCACTGCCTTGCGCCTGGAGGATTTTAACGGCTTCGTCATAGGTGATGCGCGGGAAGGGAAGCTCTCGGCAAGGTTCAAGCTTGGAGATGTCGCGTTCCAGTGTCTTCAGTTCCGCCTGCCTCTTTTGAAGCACGCGGTCGATAAGCGAGGCGACCAATTGCTCGGCCAGCGCGCAGATTTCATCCAGACCGGCGAAAGCGACCTCCGGCTCGATCATCCAGAATTCGGTCAGATGCCGCCGCGTCTTGGATTTTTCAGCCCGAAAGACCGGGCCAAAGCAATAGGTTTTGCCGACAGCAGCAGCAGCGGCCTCGTTATAAAGCTGGCCAGATTGCGTCAGGTACGCCTTGTCATCAAAGTAGTTCACTTCAAACAAGGTGGTGGTGCCTTCGCAGGCGGCAGGCGTGAAGATGGGCGTATCAACCAGCGTAAATCCACGGTCGTCAAAGAAATCGCGGGCGGCCTTGATCACCTCATGGCGCACGCCCAGAATGGCTCGCTGGCGGCTGGAGCGCAGCCAGAGATGCCGGTGATCCATTAAGAACTCAATGCCGTGTTCTTTGAGGGAAATGGGATAAGGTTGCTCAGGAGGGATGCGCTGGATGACTTCGAGGTTGGTGACATCCAACTCGAAGCCGCCAGGCGCGCGTTTGTCCTCGCGCACTTGGCCTTCAGCCCGAAGCGAGGATTCCTGGGTAAGGTTCTTTACCCGTTCGAATACTTCAGGGGAAACGGCAGATTTGGCAACCACGCCTTGCAAAAGTCCCGTGCCGTCCCGGAAAATGGGAAACAGGAGCTTCCCGCTCTCCCGCAGATTGTAGAGCCAGCCCTGAATCGAGATTTTCTGACCGGCATATCGAGCAATATCCCGAATTTCGATCGTAGAAACCAAAGACTTTCCTCCAAAAGCCAAAGTAAGCTGCGTAGGGGCGAACGGCGTTCGCCCAGCAGACAGTGCGCGCCCACGCCCCCGCGCAAGCATCGGGGAGCATTATTGAGATTCGCGCTCTGCATCGCTACGGCAAAGATCGTCGATCCGCCGAATGGTTTCCTGAATCTGCGAAATTTTCACCGGTTCCGTTCCGTCGCCGCGCGGCTCAATCAAGCTGATGATGGGTCCTTCGGAACCCGCGAAAACCTTTATGGCCGCAGGCCAGTCGATCTTTCCGGCGAAGGGCATCAGGTGGTCATCCTTCTCACCGTGATTATCGTGCAAGTGAAAAGTTGCCGAATAGGGCTTTAGAGTTTCAAAAGCCGGCTGGACGCCGCCGGTCAGGTGCGCATGGCCCGCGTCAAAGCAAACTTTCACCTCCAGGCGCGTATATTGGATGAACTGCGTCAGCCGCTCCGGCGTGCTCAGGTGATCGAGATTATTTTCGAGAAGGACTTGCACGCCGCGCTCCTTGGCAAATATCTTCAGATGCTCAAGCGATGTGAACGCCGCATCGAATTTGCGCAGGTCGTACTCTTCATCTGCCAAACCCATATGGCAGATGAGACAGCGAAAGGGGAGGCGTTCAGCGATTTCGATAGCGCGCTTGATTTCATCCATCGAATCAATACGCAATCTCTTCTCGGTATACGAGGGAGAAATGGCGAGCCCGCCAGACCGCCCCCAGTCGAAATCCGTAAAAAGCGGCGCATGAACGGAGTGCAGGCTCACGCTATGGTCTGCGAACCACTGCGCGACATCACGGACGTGATGGACGTCGCGATAGTCCAGGTGTTGCCGGGCGGCGTAAATTTCGATCTGCCGGATCCCGGCGTCGTGGATTTGATCCAGAATGTGCGAGGTGAGTCGCTGATTGACGAACAGGTACGTGGAAAGTCCAATCTCCATCAGTAGCCCACCGCCTTCCCGTAGCCGCGCGGATCGGCGGCTCCAAAGCGCCAGCCCGTTTTCGGGTCAACCTCGATGGCCTCGCACTCGCCGATGCTGTTAACCCAGCCGAGTTTGTAACCGGCTTCGCGGAGCTTCTGCACAGTGTCCGCTGAAAAACCCTGCCGTTCAAGATATAACACGTCAGGCATCCATTGATGATGAAAGCGCGGCTCCGTCACCGCGCGCAAAATGTCCATTTTATAGACCAGCGCGTTCAAAATCACTTCGAGAACTGTATTGGGAATGGTGCCGCCGCCCGGCGAGCCGACAATAAGGCGCGGCTGGTTATTCTCCAGCACAATAGTGGGCGTCATGGAAGAGAGCGGCCGCTTATGCGGCGCGATGGCATTGGCTTCTCCCTGAATCAATCCAAACATATTCGGCGAGCCCGGCTTGCTGGCAAAATCGTCCATTTCATCATTCAGCAGAAACCCTGCCCGATCCACCGTCACGCCGCTGCCGTAGCCATTGTTGAGCGTATAGGTATTTGAGACGGCGTTGCCCTGGGCGTCAATCACCGAAAAGTGCGTGGTGTGGTGAGATTCGTATTCGGCTGCCGGGCCGGCGCCGATCGGCGCATCGGGTTTCGAGTGGAGGATTTCATCGCGCAATTTGGCCGCGTAGGGCGCGCTGATGAGTCCTTGCACCGGGACCGGGACAAAATCCGCATCGCCGAGATAAGCAGCACGATCCGCATAGGCGCGCCGCATGGCTTCCACGATGAGATGCATGGAATCGTAAGAATCAGGCTGGTTCAGATTCAACGGATCGAGGGCGTTGAGCATTTCGATCAAGGCGACGCCGCCTGAACTCGGCGGCGGCACGGAGAGAAGGGTGTAGCTCCGAAAGTGGCCGGTAAGCGGCTGGCGAACCTTGGCCTGATAATGAGCAAGATCCGCCAGAGTCATGATGCCGCCCAGCCGTTTCTCCGTCTGGACGATGTCGCGGGCGATGGTGCCTTCATAAAAAACCGAGGGACCATGCCGGGCGATTTGAGCGAGCGTGCGCGCCAATTCCCGCTGGCGGAAGGTTTCATCTGGCTCATAGAGGCGGCCATTGCGGAGAAAAATCCGGTTGGAGTTTGGAAATCTGGAGAGCAAATTCTGATGATCTTTGAGCGATTGGCTGAACCAGTAGTTTACTGGAAAGCCTCTCCGGGCCAGGCGAATGGCAGGAGCCATCACTTTGGCAAGTCCCAGCTTCCCATATTCGCGTTCAGCGAGGGCTAGGCCGGCGACGGTTCCAGGAACGCCAACCGCCAGGGCTCCCACAATGCTGGCCTGTGGAATCAGATTGCCGTGGGAATCCAGATACATGTTTCGTGAGGCCGCGCCGGGAGCTTCCTCCCGATAGTCGATCACAATCGATTTGCCGCTGGCCATGCGGATGAGCATAAAGCCGCCGCCGCCGATATTCCCCGCGAAAGGATAGG
>DATGKJ010000335.1:0-4364 GCA_035294685.1 Terriglobia bacterium
CCAGCCCAAACGATTCAAGATCGCTGGGCAGCAGGAGCACATCAGCGCAATTGATCAGGTCTTGCACCTGGTTCTGTTTGCCCAAAAAGAAGACATCCCCCGTCAGGTTCTTTTCGCGCACCATCCACTCGGCAATCGTGCGGTCCGGACCGTCGCCGATCATCAGCAGTTTGGCGGGAATTTCGCGGCGCACCCGATGGAAGATTTCGATGACGTCGGGCACGCGCTTTACCGGCCTGAAATTTGAAAGGTGCGCCAGCACCCGCTCGCCGTTCGCGGCAAACATCTTGCGGCGGCAGGCTCCGTCCGCCGGCTGGAACACATTGCAATTTACAAAATTGGGGATCACCTCCACGCGAGTGCGAACCTGAAATTCATCACGTGTCACCTTCGAGAGGTATTCGGAGATGGCCGTCACCGCGTCGCTTTCTTCAATCGAAAAGCGCGTGATGGGCAGATAGGAACGATCCACACCGACCAGGGTGATGTCCGTGCCGTGAAGGGTGGTGACAAAGGGCAGTTTGCGGGTCTTCAGCATGGCGCGCGCCAGATAGGCGCTGACCGAATGCGGAATTGCATAGTGGACGTGCAGCAGGTCCAGCGATTCATTCACCGCGACGTTGAACATCTTGGAGGCCAGCGCCAGCGTGTAAGGGGGATGATCAAATAGCGGGTAATTCATCACCTCCACCTCGTGGAAGTGCAGGCGCTCGGAAGGCGACGTCATGCGCACCGGCGTCGCGTAGCTGATGAAATGAACGTCGTGGCCCCGGGCCGCAAGCTCCAGCCCCAACTCGGTGGCTACCACGCCGCTGCCGCCGTAGGTGGGATAACAAGTGATTCCAATTTTCATCGGGAGGCTCTCCCGCCTTTGGAGAAATGTGAGGGAAGATTCCAATGCGCCATGGGGCGACGGATGAGGGCCTTAAGAGGAGGCGCGGTCCTTTTTCTTCCCGGTCGGAGCGTTAGGACCAAGCACAATGATTTGATCGACCGTGCGGCGGCCGCCCTTCTGCTCATAATAGACAATGACGTTCGTGCCGGGAGTCAAGGTTGCAAGGTTCAATTTTTGCCCATTAATGGTCGAAATTTTGACTTTTTTCCGGAGGGGAAAAATGGCGGTGTTGCCTCCTTCAGCTGCCGTAACATTCAGCACGCGCTGGTGGGTATCCAGCAATTGTACGCTGCCGGTGAAAGCCTGCCGGGTGGGGCCGTTGGATGTAATTTTGCTGATGCCGGGAAGCTTATTGCGATGCTCTTCTTGAGCGCGAGCGATCGAGGAAAATAGAAAACAGGCGATGGCGATAATAAGCAAACTCTCGATGATTCTTCGAGGGCGCGCGAGAGACGGCGCAGCTTTGAGATTTGAGTTAGGTTTCACAATGAACCCAATGACCCGACGGGGCAAACTGACACCGAAGGTTTTTTCACAAATCTGACCAGCGTCTCGAATTTCAATACGATCAGAGAGCGCCATGTTAGATTCCACTGCCGGGTTGTGTCAAGCGGCGCGCCGTCGGCAGTCTCCCTCCACTTTCAGCCACAGGTTCGCACCAAGTTATTCATGGTCAACGTCGGGCGCGTAATTGCCATTTTCGCCATTCCTGGTTTCCGTTTGCTTGTGCATGTAGCGAATGGCGCTCTTCATGATCAGCAAGTTAGGCTCCCCAACGCGATGGACCTTGATGCAGTTCTTATCATACCACTCGATCACTCCGCGAATGACTTCGCCGGTATTCAGCACAACCGCCATGGGCGTGCGAGCCTGCATCTGCTTGATGTAGTAGAAACTCTCAGCGTTCGTCTGGTCAGGCGGAGTCGGCTTTCGACGCTGGGGGCGTTGGCCCATCTGGTCCTGAATTTCAGAGAGTGATGGACGAATCAGTTTACGGTTCACTTGTTAAACTCCTTAAATCCACACGACGTGGAGCGAAGTTTTAGGTTACCCCGAAGGAAAAGGCTAAGCTAAAAACAACCTCATTCTTAGATGAGGGTTGGGTCGGCTCGGGTTTTTTGCGAATCGAAAAACCCTGATCGCGAAGCTCTGCGAAGCAGTGTACCACGCTTAAGGAGTGACCGCAATCATTACAATAGATGGGAGTGTCTCCGTTTGATTTTGTAGCGGCAGGTTTTACCTTGCCAGATAGCGGCGTCAACCCACCTCGACATCAAAACTGAGTCACGACCCAACGCGGTGACCCCTTGACCTCGCTATCGGTCATAAGCGCTCATGCGCCCATGGCGGCGCAACGAGCCCGTGCGAAATTCGATTTTTCGCGTTCCAATGGCGCGCGCTTACGCACAGCTTCATATGGACGCGTCCCGCAATCCGGGGCGCGAACAGTCCCTGTCCGAAGCTGCCTGCTCTTGAGAGGAAATTAAGATGCAAACGGCGGTCGATAGCCGGATTTGCCGGCCCGTTTGATCGCTTCGATTCCGTCCTCAATGCTGAGGAGCGGCGTCGTTTTGACAGAACGACAGGCGCCGCCGGCGGAAAAGGCGATGGATAGAGCCGCCGCGTTGATGTTATCCGGCATCTCGAGCAGCGCGATGATGTCATAGTCGCCGAATGCAAACCACGCGTCTTTGATCTTGCCGCCGAGCTTTTCAACAGCGGGTCGAATGGCCTCAATCCGATTCTGCGGCTTCTCGACGACAGCGGTCCAGCCTTGTGAAGAATAAGCAACCTCGCAAAGATAGTGAGGCATCGCGGGTCTCCTTTCTTAAGGCTCTGATTGGGTGAGGTCCCGGTTGAGATGACACTATCATAATCCCAAAGAAGCCAACATGCAAACCATGGCCGTGTCGAAATGCGTGCTTGCGGTCTTCAGCGCCACAATAGGAAGACTCAAAGCCCTTTATGGATGTCCGTACAATCCCATCAGCTCTCCTTCCGCAAGGATGTGGCCCTTCATCGCCTGCTCCACCTCTTCGCGGGTTGCGCCGGGTTTAAGGTTCAAGCGCGTGTCCAGAGCATAAAGGTGGAAAAAGTAGCGATGGGGTTTCCCGGAAGGCGGGCAGGGACCTCCGTAGCCCAACTTGTTAAAATCATTCGAGCCTTGTACGGCGCCGCCCGGGATGCGTTCAACCTTGGGAACGCCTTCGCGGATCGAGCGGGCGCTCGCGGGAAGGTCATAAATGACCCAATGGACCCAGGTGTGAGCTGGCGCATCAGGGTCGGTGACGATCAGCGTGAAGCTCTTTGTGCCCGCTGGAGGATCCGTCCAGCTCAGGGCGGGAGACGTATCTTTCCCTTCGCAGGTGTAGCGGCTCGGAATCGCATCGCCGCTTTTGAACGCATCTGATTTCAGTTGCAGGCTTGCTCGATTATTCTTTGCGCTGGCGGCCATGATGTTTGCCGGCGCGACGCTCCACAGGATGAGCAACGCTGATGCCATCATGATCGCTTTGCCCCTCAGAAAATGAATGACGCCTGACGACGGGAGCGGGCAATGGAAAATGCAGCCTGCCTGGAAAGGGTTTTTCGTCTGGAGAACTGAGCGATATTTCATGGGGAGACTCCGGAGTTGATTTTTTACTATGCTATCACGGGCGTTCGGGAGATGCTCGTTGCCCTTCGCTCCAGGAATCTCCGCATTGCGTGAAGAGAGCCGCGCGGCATTTTCACGCTCGATATTTTCGGATGCGGTAAGCGAGGCGGGTTCCATGATAAGATCACCCTTCACAGGAGAGATGATCCGATGAAATATGGCGTCAACACTCTGGTTTGGACTGCGCGCGTGGGGCCTGCTGAAGCGCACCTGTTTCACCGTATTCGCGAGTGGGGCTTTGACGGGGCGGAACTCTTCATCAGCGCTGACGAGCCTTCGGATATCCCGCGCGTTCGAAAGATGCTCGACGACGCTCAATTGGATCGAACCACGTGCGGGGTGCTGCCCCGCGACGCCCATCTGGCAAGTTCCGATCCTGCGGTTCGCGGCCAGGCCGCGCGCTTCCTCACGCGGTGCATTGAGCGAACCGCCGAACTGGGCGCGCGGCTGATCTGCGGTCCGCTTTATGCAGCGCTGGGTTTGATGACGGGAAGCCGAAGAACCGAGAACGAATGGAACTGGGCGGTTGAGGGTTTGCAGGCGGCTGCGCGCCGCGCTCAGGAACTGGGAGTGACGATTTGCGTTGAGCCGCTGAATCGCTTTGAAACCTATTTCCTGAACACCGCCGCTGATGCGGCGCGGCTGGTGAAAGACGTGGGCTCGCCCCATGTGCGAATTCTCTTTGACACTTTTCACGCCAATATTGAGGAGCAGAACCCGGCCCAGGCGCTTCGTTCCATCGCGCCTGAGTTGGGCCACGTCCACATTTCGGAAAACGATCGCGGCATTCCCGGCAGCGGGCACACCGACTGG
>DATGKJ010000336.1:0-4778 GCA_035294685.1 Terriglobia bacterium
CGCTCGCTGTGATGGTGCTGGTTATTTTGGTTTTCAGGATGAGAAAGAAGGCCCCTCGCTAATTCAGGCGATGGGTTTCTCTTGTTCAGGGAATACGGACGCGATCAGTTCCGGCGACTCTGATCATCGTGACATCCAGTGTGGAGGAGATTCGCGGAGCAGGCGGATCGCGCTGTAGTTCGTGACGACGCAAAGAGCGGATACTGTGCGCGCGACGTCGGCAGCCAGCCCTTCGACCGCCCGTCCGTAGGCTATCCAGCGCCAGGCGGAGCATCCCAGGCGAGAAAACAGTTATGCCTCAAAAATGCAGTGAGATGTTCGTGTACAACAAGACGAAAGAGACCTTCCTGGCGTTCCGCGTCAAGGTGGCTGACTCTTTCCTGGGTCGTCTTATCGGCCTGCTCGGAAAGAGATCGTTGAATCCTGAGGCGGGATGCTGGATCGTGCCCGGGAACTCCATTCACACGATCGGCATGCTCTTCACGATCGACGTGGTCTTCATTGATAAGAATTTCAAGGTGGTGGGCCTCCGGGAACTGGTTCGGCCGTTCTCGATTACGCGGCCCAATTTCCGCGCCGAAAGCGTGATTGAACTGCCCGCTCACAC
The DNA here is from genome assembly GCA_035294685.1 of Terriglobia bacterium. Classification (GTDB taxonomy): domain Bacteria; phylum Acidobacteriota; class Terriglobia; order UBA7540; family UBA7540; genus RH2-MAG17b. The sequence goes on from DATGKJ010000336.1 coordinate 608, forward strand.
GATCTTCCGAAGCCGGACAGAGGTCGGGGATCAACTGGTCATTGATCCCTACGACGGCAAATCGTCCGGACTTCAAATGAGCGGCGCGGCGGATTCGCGCCATACATCTTGAAGAAACCCATACGGCAGTTTGGCTCTTGTTCCCACAGGGCGCGATCCTGAATCTCGGAATAAGATCATTTCTGCCACGCAAGGCCGGAAGGCTTAACAAAAAATAAATGAGGCAAGCCCAGACGCGGGAAAGGAGAGCTTCTTTACCTTCTCCTTCGTTCAACCACGTCTCAGGCAGCAGGTAACCCGCGTTCAGCGTGAAACTCAGCGCGTCTGACACGCGTCTTATCTGTTACATCAGGTAAATCCAGGGCTGGCGGTTACTTATGTAGGTGCTGGGTATTTCCTCCCTCTCCGCTTCCCTTCCCCGCCTTTGTCTCTTTCGGTTGTTAAACTGCTTTCATTCAATCCTTTTGCTTCTGTTACAACTGAATCACGCACTGCGCATGCTGCCCATGAAATCAAAGACTGCGTTGCTTGCCATCTTTTTGAGTCAGATGTTAAGTTGTCTTTGCTTAGCTGACCTGCAAAAGGTTAAGATGGATGCGTCTTCCGGGAATGCTCTCAGATCGATAGCAAGTTCCTGTATAGAGCTCCAGAAATGCACAACCCATCGAAACCACAGACTTGGGCCCATAGCTCAGCCGGTTAGAGCGGCGGACTCATAATCCGTTGGTCGCAGGTTCGAATCCTGCTGGGCCCACAAACGCATCCGCCGTCGGGATGATGGTACAGGAACGTAATACGTTGCGATACCCCGCAACCTTCACTTCGGCGAAGCGTGTAACTCTGGATTTTTAGCCAGACTCACCAGATTGGCGAAGATTCGATAGGCGCCCGGCACACCCTCCGGCAACTGCCGGTAGAAGGCCAATGCGTCGTAAATATAAACGCCCTTGCCGTAGCGTGCATAGAGCAGCCCGCCTTTTTGCGGAGGCTGATTGGAGTCATGAGTCTCAATCAGCGCCTCGTAGCGCGGATCCCAGGAAGTCATAAACCCGTGACCGCGTTCTTCGACCCAGTCGTCAAAATCGCGCGCCGTAATCCTGTTGGGCCACTCGAATGCCGGATTCTCCGGTTTCAAGATTATCACCCTGGAATCCTCATCCACGACCACTTGCGGATTTTGCGTCAAAGAGTAAGGATAGGGCCCGTAATCGTGATCGAATTCCGGCGTGTTGTACTGCACAATCAGCACGCCGCCGTTTTTAACATAATCCAGGAGTCGAGCGTTGTACGCTTTCACATCCTGCCGCGCGGCATAGGCTCGCACCCCCAGAACAATCGCATCGTAGGAAGCCAGGTTCCCTGTCGCAAGGTCTTGTGTCGAGAGAGAATGAACGCTGATGCCGAGGCTCTCAAGCGCCTGCGGCACTTCGTCTCCGGTTCCTTCGACGTAGCCCACGCGGAGACCGGAAGGGATTTTGAGGTCCACACCTGTGACGCGATAAGTGGCTGGCTGATAGAAATTGTAAGGTTCGAGGCCCGCATAGCCGATCCGCTCAAAGCCACTCTGATATTCCCGCCCATCGTCTTCCGCCACAGCCGTTACGGTATAGGATTTATGTTGCAAGTGGGCGGCATGTATCCTGAAGTTCAGCGCCTGGCTTTGGCCGTTTCCAGCGAGCGAAAAATCAGCCATTGGCGGAGAGGAAGTCCACCCTGGCGGGAGGTTAAGATGGACGACGCCTTTTGTGGGCCCTTCCGTGCTGCTGCGAATCGTGACGCTTAAAGAGGCGCTTTGGGTGTCGAGTGGAATGATTCCGGCCCGCGGCGTAGTCCAGACGGAAATGGCCGGCCCGACCACAAGCGGCTCAAGCACCGTACCCTCGCCCCGTATCCTTTCAACTGTCTGCACGACTTTCGCAAATCGAATTTGCGCCTCATCGTAAGTCAGATCCGCCGAGGCGGTCAGCGGATATGGAGCGAAAGGCAGGTTAAGGTATCTCTTATCCAGGATGTCGTAATAGGGTTGCTCGATATTCGGACGCCAGAAATAAGGTCGGGTGAACGCCGGGCACGAGGGAACTGTAACTTTGAACAGCGCAGTTGTTGCCTTGCCATCGGCGATCGTTCCGGTCGGCTGGCTGAGCAGTTGAATGGTCCAATTTTCTCCGCTAGGGTTGGAGAGCGAGATTCGATTGAGGTCTACCGCGACAGAACTGGGGTTGACGATGCGGACTTCAACATGAAACGTTTGCCCTGGGACTGCAACCGAAAATGTGGGAGCAAAGCCCGATTCGAAAGGATTTCTTTTGGGCGCAGGGAACGGAGTCACCACGGCCTGCATGGAAATCCCCAGTGATTGAAGAATCGCGCTGTTAAATTGAGCCTGCTTCACGCCCAGCTCGAAATCAATGTTGTATTTCGCCTCGTCCGGCAGGCTGCTGGCCTGAACGCGCGCCATCAGCTCATTCGTTGCTTTAAGGCCCTTCGCCAGCGTGGGCGCAATCCCTTCCGGATTTGTTGCGCGAAATTGATGACGCGCCTGTTCAACCAGACGGCTGATCCCCGCTAAACCCGCTTTCAGGAATTCATCATTCGCATCGCCTGACGCGAGGCGGGCGATTCCCAAAAGAGAGGCATCAATGCCTTGAAAAAATGAGGTCCCTTTGACGCCACCAGGGACAAGCGATGCAAAGCAGTGATATCGGCTCGATCGAGAACCGGCAGGGACAAACCCCACGCCTCCATTCTGGCTTTTCTGTTCGCCCAGGCCTTCAGCGCCGATTTGGAAATAGGAGAGGCCAAGCAGAGGATTGTATTCGCCTTCCGGAATCGTCACGTCGGCGGCAGGAATGCCGGGCATCCAACGCTTATGAATATAGTCATAGACGCCGGCAGGCGACCATTGACGCGTCGCGTAGTCGTACATCTTTCCATTCGAGACGGAAAAGAACGGCACGCGCGCATACATTCGGAGCGGTTTCCAGGGCCGCAGGCCCGCGCGGATCTGGTCCGGGAATACATGAGGATCGCCTGCCGCCTTGAAGACCTCCTGCGCCAATTCACCCGCCACTTCGTGCTGGCCGTGGCCGTCGCTCGGGCCGCCCACCCAGACCGAGGTAATCACCAGCGGGCGCGTCATGCGCACCACGCGCACCACATCGTAGAGCAGGCGCTCGTGCCCCCACTTGGCCAGCGATTCGTCTTGGGTTTTGGAGAAGCCAAAATCCACCGCGCGTGTGAAATATTGCTGTGCCCCGTAGTAGCGGTCTGCTGCCAGCAATTCCTGCGTGCGCAGAACGCCGAGCGCATCCCAATAGTCAGAAGACATCACGTTCTGCCCGCCCTCGCCCCGATTGAGCGTCAGGAGGATGATCCGCGCGCCCTCGCCGCGCGAAACAAAAGCCAGCATGCCGCTGTCTTCGTCATCCGGATGGGCAGTGAGCATGAGGAGGCTGGCGCGTGTATTAAGCTTCGTCAGCGTCTGCCATAAGGCGGCGGCGCCCCGGTCGATTGGCAGCCGGCGCGCATCCACGGAAGGTTTCAGAGAAACCTGCCAGGGCGTTTGCGCCATCAACGCGGAACCCACCAGGGCGATCAGCGCGGTGAGATATTTAAGACGTGACGGATTCCGGTGAGCACGTTTCGATGCTTTCATGGATGTCGTTTAAGGTTGCCTATAGGAATGTGTGGCAGGCATAGACATCAGCAAGGATCCCGCCTGCTCTGCCAGCGCCTTGAAAAGCACACCCGCGGGCTTGTCATTTCCCAGCCAATCGGGAATCCTCCCGCTGACACGCGGAATTCCGATCCCACTCCGCCAGAGCTAACAATGCTTATGCGGGAATGACTGTCCCTCTCATGACGCTTTTGCGCCATGAGCGGGATGTTTCTGAGAGGCGCGCAGCACCTTGAGGAATTCACGCATGAAAAAGGGCAGGTCCATCCAGGTGCGCGAAGTGACCAGGTTGCCGTCCACCACGACTTCAGCGTTTTTGAATTTGCCGCCAGCCCGTTCGATATCCGGAAGGAGAGCCTCGTAGGTGGCAATCGTGCGATTCCGCACGGAGTCTGCGGCGGCAAGGATGAGCGAGCCATGGCACAGAGCGGCAATAGGTTTCCTGTGCTCGACGAAATATTTCACGATGCGTTGAAGCTCAGAATTGTTGCGAAG